>WJIX01000206.1 GCA_014730075.1 bacterium
AACTTTGTAGGGCCGCTTAGCCACAACCGTTACCGGTATGCAACCGGCCCCTCGCTACGGGGCTGACAGACATTTACCCCGGCCGGCTCCTCTCAGCCGGCTAGAAATGACACCCCCTTCTCCGGGCGCTCACCGCAGCAGAACGATCTTGACGGTTTGCCTTATACCCTGACCCTTCAGGCAGCAGAAGTAAACACCGGAGCTGACCTCCGAACCGCCCGCGTCGGTCCCGTCCCATCTCACCCGACCCGCTCCCGCAGGAGCGACACCGCTGAAAAGCTCTTTGACCCTCGTTCCGTCAGCACCGAAAACAGTGACACTGATCCGCTCTCTCCTGGGGAGATAGTAGCTGATACTGGTTTCGGGATTGAAGGGATTGGGATAATTCCTCAATATCACAGGGGAGTGCCCGGCCGAGTAAACAGCACTCACACTTCCCAGTATTACAGGTTTTCCATCACCCTCGAAGGCGGTAACCCTGTAATGGTACTCCATGCCGCGCTCCGCGCCGGTGTCCAGGAAGCTGCAGCGGATGAAACCGTCCTCCGGCGGGGCTGAACAAAACTGGCCGGTAATCATAACCCACTCTCCGGAGCCCGGGCCGCGCCTCTCCAGGCGGCATCGGTCAAATACGGTACCGAGGTACCATTCCAGCCGAAGGCCTTCCGGTTCGCTCTCAGCGGTAAAATTTGTGAATAGCACCGGCACCCCGGTAAGAGAGAGTACATATATTCCATACTGGTTTGCCATCACGAATGCGTGATCACCATACAGCGCCACATTCATGGCGTAATCTTCGGTAGGGTGATATCTTATCAGCTCCGGCGCGGAAGGAATTCCGATATCCAGTACCTGGAGCCCGCCCTGCGCGTCAGCGACATATACCAGGTCTCCGGAAACTGCCAGCCCAACGGAGCTTCCCGGTGTATCATAGAAACCGGCTTCCACCGGATTGGCCGAATCGGAGATATCTATTATCCTCAAACCCTGATCCTCATCCGCAACCAGGGCATACTCCCCCGTAACAGCTACATCCCTGGCCCTCCCCGCGGTATCGTAATATCCTGTCTCGGAAGGATTCCCGGGGATGGAAATATCAATTATCCGCAGGCCCGCCTCTTCATCGGCAACCAGCGCTAGTGTGTCGCTTACCGCCACCGCGGCGGCGTAACCGCCGGTATCGAAATAGCCCGCTTCCACCGGATCAAGGGGATCTGTTATATCTATTATCCTGAGCCCCTGCCAGTCATCGGCCACGAATGCGTAATCCCCTGAGATATCCACCCCGGAGGCCCTTCCCGGCGTATCGCAGTATCCGGCTTCTGACGGATCCGCTGGATCTGTTATATCTATTACCCGCAATCCCTGATCCCTGTCCGTCACGTATGCATATACTCCGGATACGGCTACATCGGTGGCTCTTCCGCCTGTGTCGTATCTGCCCGCCTCCACCGGACCAGCGAGGTCGGTTATATCTATTATGCGGAGCCCGTAACTCCAATCCGCTACAAGCAGATAATCTCCCCACAGAGCCGCTCCTCCGGCCTGGTCAACGGCATCATAATACCCCGCTTCGAACGGCAGGGAGCGGTTTTCGATATCGATTATCCTGAACCCCGCATCCCCGTCAGCGAGGTAGGCTCTCGTCCCGGATATGGACACCACGTAAGAGTTGCCGATAGTGTCATACGATCCCACCTCTGAGGGATTGGAAGGATCTGTTACGTCAAGCACCCTGATACCGTTCCAGTCATCCGCCACATAGAGGTATCCCGACTTATAAGCCGTGAAGTATGCGTTTCCTCCGGTAACCATCGATCCGACCTCAAAAGGGGATTCCGGATCGTTAATATCTACGATTCTTATGCCGTTAGACGCGTCAGCGACATAAGCGTAACCGCCCTCGACCGAAACGTTGATGGCAGCCGCTCCGGTGAGACACTGACCGGACTGGGAGGGACCGGCGGGGCCTGATATATCTATTATGCTGAGCCCGCCGGTGTTGTCAGCTACATAGGCATAACTGTCCGAGAGGTCCACCCCGAAAGCGAACCCTCCGGTATCAAAGTATCCCACTTCAAACGGGCCGGAAGGATCGCTGACATCGAGCACCCTGAGTCCTGAATCCGCGTCGGCCACGCAGGCAACAGTCCCGGCGACCGCTACATCGAAAGCAAAATCGGCCGTCCCGCAGAAACCTGCCTCAAACGGGCCCCCCGGATCACCGATATCAATTATCCGAAGGCCCGCTTCACCGTCGGCAACGTAAGCATATCTGCCTGAGACAGTCAGGTTGTAGATCACCTCCGGCAGCGTTAAGCTTCCAAGGAGCCGTGGGGAACCGGGATTTGAGCACTCTACTATTTCTAATTCCTTTCCCATCGCCGCGTAAACAGTATCCCCCCTGGTGAATACGGCTCTGCAAGGTGATGATGCAAAAAGCCCTGCCACTTCCAGAGCGGAAGCTTCAGAGGGGGAACTGTAGCGGTTACCCCGGAGAGCTCTCCGGGAAGGTACGCCTGAGCCGGTTTCGGACCTTCCTGTAATGGAGAAATTGCGAATTTCTTCTTTCAGGGCGGCTGATTCAGCCGGTTCTCTAACCCCGGATTCAATGCCGGTAATAGAGACCAGCAGAAAGAGTGATGAAAATAGCAGAATCTGATGTCTCAACCTGGTTGCCATATCCTACCCGCGCATCTTTAAATAAGTCTTGTATTACAGGTTAAATGTTGCATTTTTTGTGCCTTACGGAGACAAAAAGGTTCAAAATCCTGCTTCATCAGCCGGGGAAAATCATGTATCCTCACTTAAAGAGATAAACTGATAGTAATCAGAGTCGAATTTGACTAATATTATAGTGAAAACGGTCATGAATATTTGACTTTGCTCATTATGACATTGCTTCCGGGGAGGTAATTGATGTCAGAAGTAAAAACGATCTCGAAACCGGAATCCCTGATAAAGCAGGGAGTGAAAACCATACCTGATCTATTCGAGTTCGGCTCGAAGCAGTGGAGCAGGCATACCGCTTTCAGGAAGAAGCACCCCTGGGGTTATCAGTCGATAACGTACGAAGAGTTCAACCGCCTGATATCCTTTCTGGGTGCGGGGCTGATCAGGAGGGGACTCAGTACGGGTGACAAGGTCATACTGATCGCAAGCAATTCCCCGGAATGGCCCCTGGTGTACGGAGCGGTGACCTCCGCCGGCGGAGTGGTCGTTCCCCTGGATCCCTCCCTCGCCGAAAATGATATCCGCCATCTCCTGATGCACTCCGGCAGCAGGTTCCTGGTTACCGATCCGGAAATATACCTTAACAGGATCAGGCAGATGCACCTTAAACAGACCAGGGTGATACTGATAGAGGAGGGAAACACCGATAGTGAAGTGGATCAGCTGGGAGAGATAATGGCCGAAGGGAAAGAATCGATCAATGACGGAGAATCGGCTTATTTCAAGCGAAGAACCGCGGTCTCCGGCGATGACGAGGCGGCGATCTGTTATACCTCCGGAGCGACCGGTTCTCCCAAGGGGGTAGTACTGCTCCACAGGAATATAATCTCCAATATTGAATCGATAAGAAACACCATCCCGATAATTGATAATGATAATTTCCTCTGCATGCTGCCACTTTATCACACCTTCTCAACCACCTGCGCGTTCCTGACCCCCCTGGCCTGTGGAGCATCGGTGGTTTTCTGCCGTTCACTCAAACCTAACAGCATAATCGAGGATATACTCAATGAGGAGATCTCCGTTCTCATAGCGGTCCCCCTGATATTCGAGCATATGCTGGAAAAGATCGGGAAAAAGGGCAAAAAGGAATCGGACCAGGATAAGGGTACCCTCTCAAGGCTCTTCATTAAAATCAGATCGACCTTCAACAGGCTGCTGGGAAGAAAAAAGGCCGGGCAGTCTGCGGGCAAGGTATTCAGCAGCATCAGGGTATGCATAAGTGGAGCCGCTCCTCTCAGGCCCGACATTGAGAATGCCCTTCTGGCATCGGGGCTCAGCCTCCTTCAGGGATACGGGCTGACCGAGGCCTCTCCGGTGGTAAGCGTCAACCCCCCTGACAGGGTCAAACCGGGAACTGTGGGGCCCCCTCTCTCCGGAGTTGAAGTAACCATAGACAGCCCCGATGAAAATGGGATCGGAGAGGTAGTGGTGGAGGGCCCCAACGTGATGAAGGGGTATTTCAATAATCCGGAAGAGACTTCCAGGGTCCTCAAAAACGGCCGGCTCTACACCGGCGACCTGGGCAAACTGGATAATGACGGGTACCTGACCATCAAGGGACGGAAAAAGTCGGTAATTGTAACCGCCGGGGGCAAGAATATATACCCGGCAGAACTGGAAAGCAGGCTGGAGAAGAGCGAATATGTACTGGAGTGCGCCGTAATTCCGGCACAGGACAGGAGGGGCAACAGCAGGCCGGCCGCTATAATAGTGCCTGACTACGATGCCCTGGATTATTCAGTTGATATCGAGAAGCCGCTCACTGACGGCAAGGTCAGGGATATAATAGCGGAACAGGTGGGAAAGGTTAACGCACAGCTTCCCGATTACAAGAGGATATCGGAGTTCCAGATTACTGACGGGCAACTGCCCAGGACCACTACCAACAAACTGAAACGCCACATGATATCATGGATCAGGGAATAGAGAAACAGCTCTCCGGCGGAGGACAGAGTTCCGTGCCCGCTGATTACTTCTTCCTGCTCAGGCCGATGATACTCATACCGGTCTGGTCTTTCTTCCTGCTGGGGGCAAGCTCCGACAGCGAGAGCATTGGGCCGGAGGCTTATAGCATAAAACTGATCGCCGGACTGATTTCATTTACGTTAATGACAGGTTCATTCTATATCATCAACCAGGTAACAGACCGCGGAAGCGACCTGGAGAACGACAAGCTATTTCTTCTGCCACGGGGAATAATATCGGTCAGGGGCGCGGTAGTTGAAACCATCATACTGATTCTCAGCTCATTCATCATCTCTGCTCTTTTCATGCCCCTGGCATTCAGCATCATACTCCTGGCTGGCCTTATACTGGGAGCGGCCTATTCCATCGAGCCCGTGCGGCTTAAGAGGCGCCCATTCTTCGATATAGCAGCTAATGCCGCCGGCATCGGTGTGCTTGCCCCTCTTGCCGGAGGGATTGCCGGCGGGGTTGGAATACCGGACCTCATGAAAATTCTTCCCTACCCACTGGCGGTCGCCTCGGTCCACCTGGTCACCACTCTTGCAGATTTGGAGGGGGACCGCCGCAGCGGACTTCGCACCAGCGGCGCAGCCCTGGGAAACAACTGGAGTATCATAATATCAGTGCTTCTCATGCTGGGGGCGCTGCTGGCCGCTTTTCTGGCAGGTAACAGCACGGCGCTGTACGCGGTTCTGCTCTCGCTCCCCTTCTACCTGGTCCTGGCGGGAAGGGATACAGAGAGCGATAGCAAAGTCCTCCTGCCGGCAAAGGCCGCCACCATTATTTTCGCGGTTGCAGCCGGAGTATCATTCAGGCTGTTTCTCCCGTTCCTGGCAGTCCTTATTCTGGTTACCCGGCTCTACTACAGCCGCAGGTTCGGGATATCGTATCCGTCATTCAGATGAAATAATAGTAATGAGCGGCTGCTCAGCAGGAATTCCTGGCATGTGAGATGGCAGCATCCGCCGCTTCCAGGGCTTCCCTGTCATCCGGCAGCATGGAGCGCAGCTTCTGAAGATAACCCCGCCGTAGCACCCTGCTCATGGCCGGGGCAAAATTGATATCGTAAACCCATCCGATCTGCAGCAGCTTGAAATCGTCCTGGCTCCTGAGGTTGGAAGCATCCACAGACCTGTGGTCATGGAGGTCATCCAGCACTTCGTCAGATACCCTTCCGTTGTCGGGGAGGTTGAGACCCACCGCTTCATCCTCGCTCCCTCCCCCCGCCTGGTAGAATTCGATCATAATCTTCCAGATATCCAGTTTATCGGCATCCCTGAGAAGCCTGGAGAAGAAAAAACTCCTCTCATCTTCATCAGGTTCCAGCTCAAGTGCGCTGTGATTGAGTATGGCCCGGTGAATAATCTTCCTCTCCCCGCTACCCACCCCATCCAGGATACCATTATTTCTTATAATCCTGCTCCCCAGGGAGGCGTGGTCGACCGAACGGGCATCCACGAATGTGCCGTACCTGCTGTACTGCTCAAACCGGCCCACATCATGCAGCAGGCCGATTATCTCTGCCAGGATTATTTCCTCCTCATCCAGCCCAAGTTCCCCGGCCAGCCCCGAGATCTCCTCACTTACCCGCAGGCAGTGTTCCTCCTTCAGGATTATATGCTCCAGCCCGCCGTAACCGGCCGCCCTGAAGGTCTGAACATAGATACGGAACCAGTCCCATATCTTCTCTTTCTCTTCCATCTTCATGAGATTCTATTCCCTTATCTTCCCGGTCATCGGAACAAACCTCACGGATTGAGAGTCGAGAAGCTCGAGACCGTCACCAGTTTTCCGGTATACCTTGAGATGCTGCAGAAAATCGCCTACCGGCAGTACCAGCCTCCCCCCTGACTTCAGCTGCCTGACCAGTTTTTCAGGCACTTCCGGAGCCGCCGCCGTGACTATTATTGCATCAAAAGGGGCCTTGCCCGGCAGACCGTAATATCCATCTCCCTGAACCACCCGGACATTGCCGTATCCCAGCGAATCGAGCACCGCGGAGGCCCGACTGGCCAGTTCCGGGATGATTTCAATAGAAAATACGGAGTCAGCTATACAGGCAAGAACCGCCGCCTGGTATCCCGACCCGGTCCCTACCTCCATGACCCTCTCCCCTCCGGACAGGTTCATGGAGGCGGTCATGAGGGCTACTATATAGGGCTGGGAGATAGTCTGTCTGGAACCTATGGGTAGGGGGCTGTCTATGTAAGCGCTGCTACGGTATCCAGGCGGAACGAACCTGTGCCTCGGCACCCGCGACATGGCATCCAGGACCAGGGAGTCAGTTACCCCTCTTCCCAGTATCTGATCCTGCACCATCCGCTCCCTCAGTTTCCGGTAAGCGGACTCTCCGGATGAGCACCCGATCGGAAGTAATAATAGAATTGCCATCAATCCATAGCAGACCGCCCTGGCTTTCCTCTCAGGAAAAGGGGCAAACTGTTCGCCGGACATTTCACACCCCCCGGAAATCGCCCGTTCAAAATATTATATTCATGCTCAGGCCTGAACCCGGATATTTATTCCTTGCGCTAATCCGCTTTCAGGCAATACCATATACAGAGTACACTGAAAACTTCCGGTATTCAACAGTCAAAGTACGGTTAAATTCTCAGTCAGGGTTATCAGCAATGAAACTTTTCAGAAAACTGGTCAAAAGCGAGCTCCATACCAGGATATTCATAGGTCTGATTGCCGGAATCCCGGCCGGATTCTTCCTGGGCGGGATGGTTGATTACCTGGAACCGGTAGGTGACATATTCCTGAGGCTGATAAGGATGATCGTGGTCCCCCTGGTATTCTCATCCCTCTTCGTTGGCACCGCCAGCCTCGGTGACATCAGGAAACTGGGGCGAATTGGGATCAAAACCATGGGATACTACCTCTGCACCACCGCTATTGCGATAACCATAGGGCTGATCCTGGGCAATATCTTTACCCCGGGAAACAGCATAGACCAGGCTACCAGGGACAAGCTCTTCTCCGCTCACCAGGCGGAGGCGGCCCAGAAGATAGATATAGCCAGTAATAAACCTGATATTCTGGACACCCTGGTAAAGATAGTGCCTGGCAACCCGGTGGAGAGCCTGGCCGAGGCTAACATGCTCCAGATAATATTCTTTGCCCTCCTGCTTGGGATAGCGGTAACCATGGTCCCCGAGGAGAAGGGAAAACCCCTTATCAGATTCTTCGAAGCCCTGAGTGATACAATGATAAGAACGGTTCATATAGTTATGAAAATGGCCCCGCTGGGGGTTTTCGCCCTCATTGCCGTGGTGGTCGGGCGTTTCGGCACCGATATCCTGGTCTCACTTCTCAAATACACGCTGGTGGTCCTGCTGGGGCTGGGGGTACATGTAATGCTTACCTATTCTACTGCCATCCGCCTGTTTGCCGGATACAGCCCCCTGAAATTCCTCAGGGGAATACGCCCCGCCCAGCTGATTGCGTTCTCCACCTCGTCAAGCAGCGCCACCCTCCCGGTTACCATAGAGTGCTGCGAGGAGAACCTGGGCGTCTCGGAGAAGATATCAAGTTTCGTCCTTCCCCTGGGTGCTACCATTAATATGGACGGAACCGCCCTGTACCAGGGAGTAGCGGCTATATTCATTGCTCAGGTATACGGCATACCGCTTACCATCACCAACCAGCTGACCATTGTCCTTATGGCTACTCTCGCTTCCATAGGGGCTGCCGGAGTGCCGGGGATCGGCATAATTACCCTGGCGATGGTATTGGAAACAATCGGGGTCCCTCTGGAGGGGATAGCCCTGATCCTGGGAGTGGACAGGCTGATAGATATGTGCCGTACCACCGTTAATATCACCGGTGACAGCTCCTGCGCCCTGATTATCGGCGCTTCGGAGAATGAGCTCAGAGAAGAGCTCCCAGCGAAAGATTAGATCATGAGCATTATCGCCGTCATAGTCCACTTCATTACCCTGGCCGCGGTTATCACGGGCTCTGAGGTAATGGAGTCCACTCTCTGGGCTGCCAACTGGTGGGGAGCGTTATCGATGCCGGCGTTCTACACCCTTGCGGTACTATCGCTCTTATTGCTGCCGGCAAAAACGGCCCGTTATCTGAGCAACAGAAATACCGGGATACCTTCCGGCAGGCTCTGGAGAATATTTGTCATTCCTGCTCTTTCCATGGCACTGATGGCGTTATTCAGGTTCAGGCACACCCTGACCCCCGGATTGGAAAGGATGGCCGGACAGGCCGCAGAGGGTTTGTTCTACTCTCCCGGCTCCTTCATACCCACACTGCTCAACCAGCTGTTCTACCGATTTCTGAACGGAGTGTTCCTGCTAAGCGCCGCCGATACTGTTGCAGCGGTGAGCATACTGGCTGGTGGGTTTTTCACCGCAGCCGCGCTCTCTGCCGGCCGAATGGTATCGGATGACAATCCCGGCCTGGCAGCCCTTCTGATTCTCTCAGGAGGATATGTATGCTCCTTCTTCGGGGCGGGCAGTAACATCACCATACCGGTACTACTGGTTACCCTTCATCTATTGGTGTCGATCCGCTACCTCTCTGGTAGCGGCTCTCTGATTACCTCCGCGGGCCTGCTGCTCCTGGCCCTGTTCTCTGACCCCGCGGCTATTTACCTGCTCCCGGGATTCATATACCTTGTCATATCAGGATTCCGCTCCGTCACTGGAAGAAAGAGCGCTGTAACCGCGGCGGCCATCCTGGCCTTCTGCTGGGCAGGGGCTGAAATAATGGCATTGGCTCTTTCCAAAGAGAGCCCCGCACTGGTCCCGGCCCTGGGAATGATCGGCGGTGCATTCGAAGAAGGTTCCATAACCGGAATTCTCGCCGGCGCGGCCAACGGAGTTCTGATTATGGGGCCGGGAGCTGCGGCAGCTGTTATTCTCCTGGCCCTGTTCTACCGTTTCAGGAAAAAATGCTCCGAAAGAGAGATCTATCTATCGGTGAATGCTGCTCTGGCTATTCTGCTGGTACTTTCCGGGCGGCAGCACTTCGACAGCGGAATGAACTGGAACACCCTCTTCGCTGCCGGGCCGGCACTCTAT
>WJIX01000207.1 GCA_014730075.1 bacterium
ATCATAATCATCCCCCCCACCATTATCGGCCTCACATGGAGGCCACCTCCACCCAGCCACTTTATCAGAAAGTAGAGGTTGATCAACCCTCCGATTGCGAAGAACAGGAAAGCCACCCTGCCAAAGAAATGAAGGGGAGAGGAAGCCCGCCTGGTAATGAACATAACGGTCATCAGGTCGAAGAAACCGTTCAGGAATCTCCTCACTCCATATTTGCTTCTGCCGAATTTCCTCTCGAAATGAGATACCTTCTTCTCCGTAATACTGTATCCCTCCCAGGCCGCCAGAACCGGTATGAACCTGTGGAGCTCTCCGTAAACAGAAATATTCTTTACCACTTCCTGGCGATAGGCTTTAAGGCCGCAGTTGAAATCGTGAAGCTTTATCTTGCTTACCATCGATGTAACGAGGTTGAAAATCCTGGAAGGCAGCGTTTTGGTAATGGGGTCCTGCCTGTTCACCTTCCACCCGGATACCAGATCAGCCCCTTCCTCCAGCAGCTCTATCATCTCCGGGATCTCATCCGGATTATCCTGAAGGTCAGCGTCGATAGTAACCACATAATTACAGCTGGCAACCTTGAAACCTTCCGAGAGAGCCGCAGATTTTCCATAATTCCTCTGAAAAGATATTATCTTTACCGCCCGGTCCTTCTCCCGCAGGGAATGAAGAATATCCAGAGAGCCGTCAGTGGACCCGTCATCTATGAATATCAATTCGTGGGAACTGGCGAAATCATTCAGCATATCTTTCATTCTCCGGTAAAGCTCGCCCAGGGACTGCTCCTCGTTGTAGGTCGGAATTACTACTGATACTGTCCTGTCTTCTTTCATGATAGTTCTGTCCCCGTATAATCCCCGTACCACTGATACTCTCTCATAATTCCCTCTTCCAGTGGAACCGACGGCTCAAAGCCCAGTTCACCCCTTGCCCTGGAGGTGTCCGCCCAGGTATCGGTAACATCCCCCTTGGCCTTTTCGATGAAATCAACACTCAGTTCCTCCCCCGATATTTCCCTGATAATATCGAGGACCCTCAGGATCGAAGACCTGCTCCCTCCCCCAATATTGAAGACCGTTTGTTCGCCCTGATACTCCATTGCCAGAAGATTGGCCTGCACCGCGTCTGAGATATAGGTGAAATCCCTGGTCTGGCTGCCGTCGCCAAAAATCTCTATCTTCCGGCCGCTGATTGCGGCGTTGAGGAAGCGGCTGAATGCCATATCGGGCCTCTGGCGGGGGCCGTAAACGGTAAAATACCTCAGTGAAACTGCATCCAGACCGAAGTTGTAGCGGTAAAGCTCGCAGAGGTGTTCACCGGAAAGCTTGGTAACGCCGTATGGAGAGACCGGCTTCAGCCGGTCATTCTCACCCATGGGAAGTTTATCAGTCTCCCCGTAGACCGAACTGGAACTGGAGTACACCATCCTGACCCCGCCTATCTCTTTGAGAAGTTCCAGGATGCGCTGAGTGGCCATAATATTGGATTCCACGTAGCAGCCGAAATCGGCCCCCCAGCTCTTTCTAACACCCGCCTGAGCTGCCAGGTGGAATATACAGCTGGCCCCCCGCATTATGTCCATAAGGTTACAGCTGTTCAGGTCCTCCTCAAGAAGTTCAAACCGCGGATGAGAGATTATCCCCTTGAGGTGGCTTCTCTTCCTGGCCGGGCTGTAGTAGTCGGTGAATGAATCAATTCCGGTCACCCTGCACCCTTCCTCGATCAGCCTCTCGGAGAGGTGTGAACCTATAAACCCGGCTGCTCCGGTTACCACTACTTTTCTGTCAGATAAGTCCATATTATTCGCTTCTGCTGCTATCCCGCCTGTAATTATTCATCATATCCCTGAAATTATTCAACAGGTTTCTGAAATCCTGATCGCCGGGGTGTCTGGCCAGCCATTTCTCTATATACATCCTGGCATTCTCGGGCTGACCCATGGCGGAAGCGATCTGGAATCCGTAAACATACAGGTCTCTTTCATCGGGAACGTTACTGATAGCCCGGTCGACCACCTCCAGGGCGGCCAGAAGCTGACCGGCCTCCTGGTATACCGATATGAGTCCGACGTAGTACATCCCCTTACGGGGCTCTTCCCGCAGAACATCCTTGTAGAACTCTATCGCCTTACCGGTCTGGCCATTTCTGGAGTAGTACAGCCCCAGGTACTTTCTGGTCCATTCAAAGGTTCTGTTGAACTTCAGGGAAAGTTCCGCCCACCGGATAGCTTCATCATAATTGTCCTCCCTGGCCTTTATCTGGGCTATCTGGAAGGCCGCGACCGAGTAGTTCACGAACATGCTCCTGGTGTCCTCAGTCTTGTAGATCGAATCGTCACGCTCACCATCCTCGGTGAGAACCCCCCTGTATTTGTATATATCCTCGAACCCCCTGATCATGGTATATTCATCCATCAGGTGATCTCCCTTGTAATCAACCAGTTTCCTTACCATTCCCTGCATCTCCAGGTGCTTGCGGTAGGGGTCCCATATCTCGCTGGGTACGGTAACGGCAAAATAGACCGGGCGTTCCCATATACTCCGGGTAATTATTTCCCTGACCGCCTGGTCTCTCCTCCAGTATATCCCTCCGTCCTTCATCCTTACCGGCCTGAGGTTTTCTATCTCCTGGTCAGTAAGATCTATCGGCACCCTCGGTTCCTCATCCCTGAGCTGCTTGATATACCAGTCAGTCTCCAGGAGGCTAAGGTTGGCCACCCTGACATCTGTCCTGAAATTCTCCACGGTCTGGATATACCACAGGGGGAAGGTGTCGTTATCACCGTTGGTGAATATAATGGCATCCGGCTCCAGGGTAGCCAGCAGATTATAGGCATAGTCCCGGGCCAGATAGGTGTTAGACCTGTCATGCTTGAACCAGTGGTGTTTTGCCGGCAGGATAGAGCATATGATCAGGAGAATTCCCAGAGACAGAACATATTTCCTGGCCGCGCCCCCCCGCTCGGCGAAATAATCCCGCACCAGGATAAGCAGGGAAGTGGCCCCGATACCTATGAACATGGAGAAGAAATAGAAAGCCCCGCTATAAAAATAGTCTCTCTCGCGGACCTCGCTGTCACTGAAATTAAGAAATATAATCAATCCCAGCGAATTCAGTAGTAACGAGATGAACAGCAGGAACCAGCTCCTGCGCTCCCTGCTGTAGTGGGTTCCGATACCGTAGAGCCCCAGCACCAGCGGTACCAGTATGCTCAGCTTACCTATATTGAATATACCAATGCTGTAATCGCCCCACATCCTGAACTGGCTGTAGAAATATTTCCAGAAGTATTGGAACTGGAAAAGCCAGCTTGCTTTTCGCTGAAAAACATGAAGTGGAGGATACTGCTCTCTTCTCAGAACGTAGTAGAGAGCCCTCCAGGTTTCCGGATCGACCTCGTCGATCGCCGGATCCAGACCGGAGCGGATGTAAAGATAGAGGTGCACCGATATCCCCAGTATAAAGAGTCCGGTAGCCGAAACGGCGAACTTTCCTTCTGAGAGGGAACACCAGATCAGAAGCACCACAAATATCAGCAGGCCCACCATGGTGATCATGGAATTCTTATAGAGGGTCATATCAGCAACCAGAACCCCCATTCCAAAGGTGAACACCATGAGTTCGAAGTTGCTGATCGCCTTTTCCTTTACCAGGAGCAGGAGCAGCAGAACCCCTCCGTATACAAGGATGGTTCCCAGGTGGAATCCGATACCCAGCGATAGAAGATATATGATCAGAAGGACCAGGTTGCGGGAATGTTTCTTCCTCTCCTTCTCCAGCCGCAGTATCTTCTTCTTCCCGTCCTGCTTGCCCATCTCCTCGATGATTTCATTCTTCCTGCCAGTTCCCAGTTTTCCAGCCGGGTTCTGGTACCACTTCAGGGCCAGCACCACGCATAATCCCATCACAAAGGCGCTCAGGGCGTAGACTTCCGCTTCAGTAGCATCCCACCAGTAGGTATCACTGAAGGTTAGAAATAATGAGCCGGTAACCGGGCCGGCAAAGAGGATGAATTTCTTCAGCCCGTCAGTGGCAGCCCCGAACATCAGTCGCACTACGAATTTCATTGTCAGGTACGCCATCAGCACACCCAGGGCCCCGCAGAGGGCGGAAAGAAAATTGACTTTCTGAGCTATGCTGATCCCCAGCGGCAGCATGGTAAAAACTCTGCCCACAAGAATATACATAGGGGTACCGGGAGAATGCGGTATACCAAGAATGTAGGATGATGCTATGAATTCGCCGCTGTCCCAGAATGAGACAGTGGCCGCCATGGTCATCACGTAAATCACCAGCGAAACCAGAAAGACCAGGGATGCCACCGCATAATTTAATTTGGTATCAGACATTATTCCTTAATCCTTGTATCAAGGTTACAGACAGTATTTCATTGAACTCCATAAAATTAAAATAATTCCGGCCTGATTGAAAGTAAATATTCATCAATTCCGGGTTAACTGCCGTCTGAGGAAGAGGGCCCCTCCCGCAAGACTGACCATAACCATTATAACATAAGTGAGGAATTCAATCAAAAGAGCCTGGTCACCCGAGATAGACACCCCGGCAAAGAGTAACACTCCGGCCCCCTCCCTGACCCCCAAGCCGTTTATAGATATGGGAAGTATCATTAACAGCCCCAGCAGGGGAACGAAAAGAAAGAAATAGAGTGGAACCTGGCCGGAAAGATCCAGCCCCAGCGCTCCGCCCACCATGATATGGGTGCATATCCTCAGAGACTGCACCAGCAGAGCAAGGCAGGTAACCCTTAACATGACCGGCCTGATATTCCTTAATTCGCCCAGCTGGTTAAAGATAATGGTTGCCCGGGAACCTATATTCATCAGTTTTATTCCGGAGAAGACTCTCCTGACCAGCCTGGATACCGGCCGGCTGAACATCATCACCACTCCGGAAGCGATTATCCCTCCGAAAAGCAGAATATAGAGGTATATATTTCCAATCATACCTCCGGGCAGAAGGATCAGTGAAGCGGCCAGGGCCACGGTACATAATCCGAGGATACCGAAAATCCTGTCCAGAAGAGTGATGGCGAATACCCTGTGGGGGTCGTAACCCTTCCTGGAAACGTCGAATATCTTGAAAGCATCCCCCCCCACGTTGGCGGGGAGAAAATTATTGAAGAAAAGCCCAATGAAATAGAACCGTACCGCTGCGGGAAAAGTGATCTTCATCCCGCTCTCGCGCAGCAGGATAAACCACTGCAGGGCACCGAGAACGCTGCTCACTGTGAAGACCCCGGCGGCAGCGGCAATAAAGAGCGGATTAACCTCCTTGAGGTTCGCCGCTATCCTGGAGGGGGATATCTTCCAGACCAGGAATACTATCAGGCCCACACTGACCGTCACCTTGAATAACTGAAGCAGTGCTTTCCTTAACTTCAAAACGGCTTCTCAACTCCTTCTTCCGGCCAGAAATTCCCTGATAACCGTCTCAGTCTCCCTGGCGCATCTTTCCCAGGTCAGTGACCTTACTCTTTCAATCCCTCCCCTGCTCAGTTTCTGCCAGGTCCTGCCATCCTCTATCAGCTCGATAATCCTGTCCGCGAAACTGGTCTCGTCACCGTGCGGAACCAGGAATCCCGTTTCTCCATGTATTACCGAATCCCTCAGCCCCGGGCTGTCACTGGCAACCACCGGCATCCCGCAGGCGTTGGCTTCCACCACGGTCAGGCCCCAACCCTCCTTGGGACTGGGATTGACCAGCAGGTGGGCCCTGTTCAGGTAATCAACCAGCTCATCAAAATCAATATAACCCTTGAACCGGACAGTATCCTCCAGCTCCAGTTCACTGACCTTCCGTTCAAGCTCTTCACGGTAAGGCCCATCCCCGATTATCACAAACCGGAGATTTTCGATCTTCTCTCTGGCGATCTTTACCGCCCTCAGGGCTATCTCCACCCCCTTGTACTTCCTCAGTCTTCCCAGGTGAACCACGGTGGGCTCCTCGAACCTATCCAGACCGGCATGGTAGAACCTGTCATGGTCCAGGCCGCACAGGACCACACTGATCCTGTCGCGATCAATGCCCCTGGCGGCCAGGTCCTCCCTGGTGCTGGGACTTATTACCATGAACCGGCTATCTTTGAAAACTCTGGGGATCAGCTTTTCTGCGAGGACCACATAGCTGCCGATCAGCCGGTTGGTCTCCCGGAATACGGTAGTTCCGAACAGATGGGGGATAACAGGCAGGACCGGGATGCCGGTGTAGAGCGGCATGAAAAATGGTATCTTGTTGATATCCTCCAGTATTACGTCATATCGCGTGCTCTGAAGATGCTTCCGGGCGAAAAGAGGAAGACTGAAATTGGCATCGAACCAGTGCCCGGTTCTCATTACCCTTACTCCGTCGATCTCCTTCTCTCTTTCCCCCCCCCTGAAGCGGGCTGAAATCTGGGCAACCTCATGCCCCCAGCCACCCAGGTGCTTCAGTATCTCATGGAGATGGACTTCCGCGCCCCCCGCTTCGGGGTTCTCCATATCTCTCCAGTTAATAGCCAGAATTTTCAATTTATCCATTCTGTTACTCTTTCTTCCCGATAGTCCC
>WJIX01000208.1 GCA_014730075.1 bacterium
GCGGAATGGGCGGCTCAGCGATCGGTGCTTCCCTGGCCAGGGATCTGGCCGGGCCGGAATGCTCTTTTCCGGTGCATGTGGAGAGGGGTTATTCACTTCCAGGATTCGCCGGGCCGGATTCAACGGTAATATCTATAAGTTACAGTGGAAACACCGAAGAGATACTGGCGCTCTTCCGCCAGGCTGAAGAGCTTGGTTGCTCACTGGGGGCCATTACCTCCGGAGGACGGCTGGAAGCGGAAGCGGAAGGGTCGGGAGCTGGAGCGGTGGTGGTCACAGGAGGCCTGCCTCCCCGCGCAGCCATAGGCTGCCTGTTTGCCCCCCTGGTCAGAATCCTCTCCGGGTGGGGCGCGTTAAAAGTGGATGAAAGAGATGTGGAAGAGCTGATCAGAACTCTCCGCGGGGCCCTGGAATCACTCTCCCCGGATATGCCGGATAATCCGGCGCTCAGGATATCAGAACAGCTGCACGGAAAGATACCCCTTATATATTCAGGAGGGGGATTGCTGGAGGCGGCGGCTTACCGCTGGAAGTGCCAGTTCAATGAGAACAGCAAGGTAATGGCCTTCAACAATTTCTTCCCGGAGTTGGGGCATAATGAAGTGATGGGCTGGGATTCCCCCGGGAATGTCAGGGAGGTTCTTTCGGTGATAATGCTGACTGACCGGGACGACCACCCCAGGGTAAGCAGGCGAATGGAGATAACCGCTTCAATGCTTGAGGATCTCGGAGTGGAAGTTATCAGGGTGGACAGCAGCTGGTTCCAGGAGGGTTCTTCATCCAGGCTTGAACGCCTCCTCTCCACCGTATCTCTTGGAGATATGGCAAGTGTGTACCTGGCCCTGAGAAGGGGTGTCGACCCTGTTCCGATCGAAAGAATTGAGACTGTTAAGAATAAATTGAGAACGGAGTGAATATGAAAGCGGTAATTCCTGCAGCGGGTATCGGAAAACGGCTTCGTCCCCATACCTACACCAAACCGAAAGCACTGGTCACCGTGGCCGGAAGGCCGATGCTTGGTCATATAATAGACAGCCTGATCGATATGGGGGTGGACGAGCTTATCCCCATAATAGGTTACAAGGGTGAGATGATCAGGGACTATATAGATAAACGTTACGATATCAGATCGAATTTCGTGGTACAGGAGGAGCAGAAGGGTATAGCTCACGCGGTCAGCCTCACCAGGGAATTCGCCGATGATTCAGAAGTTATTATCATTCTCGGCGATACCATAATAGAGGCCGATTTCAACGCTATACCGGGCGAGGGTGATTATGTGCTGGGAGTAAGAGAGGTGGATAACCCGGGCCGTTTCGGGATAGTAGAGGAGGAGGGTGGTGTGGTCCGCGGAATAGAGGAGAAGCCGGATCAGCCGAAGAGCAACCTCGCCATAGTGGGGCTCTATTACCTGAAGAATTCCTCCTCGCTCTTCGAGGCCTGTGACGAGATAATCAGAAAGGATATAAAAACCAAGGGGGAGTACCAGATTACCGACGCCCTGGGCCTGATGATAGAACAGGGGACCAGGTTCATCCCCTACAGGATCGAGGACTGGTACGACTGCGGAAAGATAGAGACACTTCTGGAGACCAACCGGGTGCTACTGGACAGGGATGGAAGCTCCGGCACCGCGGGAGAGGGTTCGGTGGTGATCCCTCCCTGCCAGATAGCGGATGACTGCGTTATAGAGCGGTCGGTGGTAGGCCCCTATGTGTCGGTCTCAGAAGGCTGCCGGATAAGAGCTTCGGTAATAGATAACTCGATTATTGAGGAAGGCAGCAGAGTCAGTGACTCGGTAATCTCCCGGAGCGTACTGGGAAGAAATACATCTGTAGATGGTGTCAGGAGCAGTTTGAATATCAGCGATAATTCAACATGTTCAGGTATTGAAAGAGATAATGAGTAAGATGTCATAGCATCGGGGCCGGAGCAGCCAGCCCCTGCCGGAGAGGAGAAAAAATGAGTGAGAAGCACCTGTTTACATCCGAGTCAGTGACCGAGGGTCACCCGGATAAAGTAGCCGACCAGATATCCGATGCGGTGGTGGACGAAATCCTTAATCAGGACAGGGATAAGGGCAGGGTTGCCTGCGAAACCCTGGTCACCACCGGGATGGCATTCATCTCGGCGGAGATTTCCACTTCCGCGTACGTTGATATCCCCAGCGTGGTCAGGGATGTGGTCAGGGATATCGGGTACACCATACCGGAACTGGGATTTGATTACCAGACATCCGCGGTGGTAACCACCATCGAGGAGCAGTCGCAGGATATAGCCATGGGGGTTGATGTCGGGGGCGCGGGAGATCAGGGGATGATGTTCGGATATGCCTGCAGGCAGACTGAAACATTGATGCCACTTCCGATAAGTATGGCGCACAGGCTGGTGAAAAGAGCCGCCGACGTGAGGAAGGAAGGGGTGCTGGACTATCTGATGCCGGACGGCAAGTCACAGGTCACTATAGAGTACCTTGATAATATTCCCAGAAAGATCGATACTGTGCTGATGTCAGTACAGCACAGGGAGGATGTTTCGGTGGATCAGATAAAGGCAGACCTTGGTAAACATGTAATCAGGCCGGTAATATCGGAGTTTGATATAGATGGCGGCGATTTCAGGACAATGGTCAATCCCACCGGAAGATTCGTCAAGGGAGGCCCCATGGCCGATACCGGTCTTACCGGCAGAAAGATAATCGTGGATACATACGGCGGGTTCGGTAGCCATGGGGGAGGGGCCTTCAGCGGAAAGGACCCCACCAAGGTGGACCGCTCCGCTTCATACGCCGCCAGGCACGTGGCCAAGAATATAGTGGCGGCAGACCTGGCCGATGAATGCGAGGTGCAGCTGGCGTATGCCATCGGAACGCTGGAACCGGTTTCGGTGATGATCGATACATTCGGCACGGGGAAAATAGCTGACGCAAAGCTTTCTAAGGTAATCAGGGATTTATTCGACCTGACCCCGGGCGGTATAATAGGCCGGCTTGACCTGATGCGGGGTATCTACAGGAAAACCGCGGCATACGGTCATTTCGGCCGCGAGGAAGAGGAGTTTACCTGGGAGAAGCTCGATTACGTAGATAAGTTGAGGTCAAGTATATAAAAGCCCCGACCGGGCGAGATGAGAAGAAATGAGGAGCTATGAACTACGACTGTAAGGATGAAGGACTGGCCCCCCGGGGCAAAAAGAGGATAGAATGGGCGGACAGCAATATGCCTGTTCTGAGACTTATCAGGGAAAGGTTTGAAAGGGAGAAACCTCTGGATGGTATCAGGGTTGCAGCCTGCCTCCATGTTACCACCGAGACGGCTAATCTGATGAGGACCCTGAAAGCGGGCGGGGCCGAAACCGCCCTGTGCGCCTCCAATCCGCTAAGCACCCAGGACGACGTGGCCGCTTCCCTGATAAAGGATTACGGCATCTCGGTCTTTGCGGTCCGGGGAGAGGACAACAAGCTCTATTACGAGCATATCAACAGTGTCCTCGATATCGAACCCCATATAACCATGGATGACGGAGCGGACCTGGTCAGCACTCTGCATAAGAGCCGGCGGGAATTGATAGATAAAGTGATCGGGGGTTCAGAGGAGACAACCACGGGAGTCATCCGGCTCCGCAGCATGGAAAGTAACGGAGTGCTTGCCTATCCGATAGTGGCTGTCAATGACGCCGAGACCAAGCATTTCTTTGATAACCGTTATGGCACCGGCCAGAGCACGGTTGACGGAATTATCCGTTCTACCAATATGCTGATGGCAGGCAAGAGGGTAGTGGTATTCGGTTATGGCTGGTGCGGAAGAGGATTCGCCATGAGGGCCCGGGGTATGGGAGCGATCGTTACCGTGGTGGAGGTCGACCCGGTCAGGGCGCTGGAGGCGCTGATGGACGGTTACAATGTGGCTCCTTCGAGCAGGGCTGCTGAGTTCGGAGACCTGTTCGTTACCCTTACCGGTGATATATCTGTAATAAGGAAGGAACATTTCCAGAACATGAAAGATGGCGCGGTAATAGCCAATTCGGGCCATTTCAACGTTGAGATAGATATCCCTGACCTGGAGGAGATGGCTGACAGCAGGGAAACCGTTAGGGACAACCTGGTCAGGTATACCATGCCTGACGGCAGAAAACTCATCCTGCTGGGTGAGGGAAGGCTGATAAACCTGGCGGGGGCGGAGGGCCATCCCGCATCGGTAATGGATATGAGTTTTGCCAACCAGTCGCTTACCGCTGAATATCTCACCAAAGAGCGGGGAAATCTGGAGAAGAAGGTTTACCGGGTCCCGGAGAGCATAGACAGGAATATCGCGGAACTGAAATTGGATTCTCTCGGTGTGGAGATTGAAGAACTGACCGAAAAGCAGAAGGAGTATCTGGCCAGCTGGCAGATGGGGACCTGAGCTATTCCAGAATCGAGAATTTCGAGCTCTTCTCCACCGAACGCAGAGATCTTCTGTCCCTCACCCGGACGGTGATCCTGAATCTTCCCTCCCATAGGTTGTCAGTGGCAATCTGAAGCCTCTGGGTCTGCGTGGGGCCGATACCTTCGGACCTGAACTCAGATGAAACCGCAGTGGATGTTTCCTTGAGAACCGGGCCTTCTCTTCTCTTTCCCACCGGAGTGATCTGATAATCCACTGAGTAATAGGTCCTTCCTCCGCTGTCGGTATCCAGACCGTATATCTCGAAGTAGAAAGTCACCGGGTAGGGTATCCGGTAGGCCCGGGTGGGATGGGGTATTATCTTGAGACCGTTCCGCATGAACTTCGTCCCCTTCCCCTCTTCTTTTATATCCGCCGCAAACTTGATGTCGCTCATGGCCAGCCGGTTTTCCATCGGTTCGATATGGATGCTGGTATTGTATACTCCCCGGCGTTTGGAATTGATATCGATCGCCTCGATTCCTACCCTGTAATAACCGGGGGAGAGCAGCAGTTCTATCTGGCCCGGTATATACCTCGGGCCCTGGAAATAATCCCCTTCCTCCTGGGCCAGCTTGATCAGATCTCCTCCTGAAGTAACCACGTTCATATCCAGGTCCCTGACCATAACCCCGATATTTACCTCTCCCTGGAGCTTCCCATCCTTCTTCATGAACCGTATCTCCTCCGAGGGAATTTCGAAACCGACCTCAGATTGAACCTTATCGCCTCCGCCCTTGAAATTTGTAATATCGAAGTAGACAGGAAGAGGGTTGCGGTTAACCTCAAAAGAATAGATGGTGGGATTTTCGGCGAGGTATTTATAAAAATTGCGTTTGGACGTTTCCATCTTCGCTTCCTGGATGGCATCATAAAACGATTTTGCCCGGTTCATCCGCTGGTCCGGGCTGGCGCTGTAATCGATATTATCGGGATTGAAATCGATCAGAGATTCGATATCATTGAAAGTTGTGAACATCAGCTCCTGGATATTGCTCTGGGTATAGAATTGATTCATCATCTTCAACTGATCCAATGTCTGTCTGGAAGTCTGACCTTCTCTTTCGATTGCGAATATGTGAATCCCGTTCAGGTTGAAATCCTGAAAATATATAAGCATGTCCAGGCTCTGGTAATACCACATCTCTCCAGGGGGTACCATCTTGTAGAACCCTATGTTTCCCGGGGTCTTCGTCCTGACCGAAGGCATCCCGTAGCGGATCAGGGTCTCTCCGCGGTCATCCCATCCGGGTGCAGAATCCTTTCCGAAGAGGTCCCTGGCAACCTTTACCCTCTTCTCGTGCTCTATCCTGCGCTCATTTCTCTCCGTTGATGGGGTGGGGTCCAGGTATGTCCAGAAATCATCCACCCACCTCTTCCTCTCCAGGGGATCATCCAGGGTAAGATAGGCCCTCTTCTGATACCTGTTCATCAGGTACTGCAGGGAATAATAATCCTTTTTTTCATAATCCCTGAGCTGATCGACCAGTTCCTTCTCGTTGAAAGTTCCGGCCCTGGAGACTGAAACCAGCAGAACCGTTATCAACAGAGCAACACAGAGCTTTCTAAATATCATCAGTTCTGTACCTCCGTGCTGTTAAATATAATGAGTTCCGGCCCTGACATACAACATTTCTCTACCTGTTGGCCCGGTAAAGCAGCATTCCCCCCAGGACGCAGAAGATTATATTTACCCCCCACGCGCTTATCACCGGCGGTATCAGGCCGCTCTGCCCCAGCGCCTGGCCTATCCTGAGAATTCCGTAATATGTGAAGCTGACCAGCAGGGTGAGCCCGAATCCGGTTGCTATGGATGGTTTTCTGCTCCCGGAGGAGAACGAGATCCCGATCACGGAAAAGAGGAAGCTGGTCAGGGGAAAGCTGAACTTGAAGTGAAGGTCAACTTCGTACCTGTTTGTGTTTCCCCCCTGCCGCCTGATCTTGTCTATATAGTCACTCAGCTGGAAATAGTTCATCTCCTCAGGCTCCAGCTGTTCCTTGGTCAGGTCCTCAGGTTTCACCCTGAGCCACGGAGGGGTTTTCCGGGTGAACTCTTCGGTTTTCTCGCCGTTCTCGCTGAAAGTTCTGACCGCCCCCTTGAGAAGCACCCACTCCGATCCGTTCCAGAACCCCTTGTCCGCGTCTATCCTCTTGCTGAGGTGTGAGCCCTTATACTGCTGAACGACCAGGTTGTTGAACGCCTTCAGCTTGACGTCGTACATCTCGGCGTAATAGGTTACTCCGTCCTCCCCCTGGTAGAAAAGGTCCTTCTTGGAGCGGGCGGTGTTCTTTGACTTTTCCTTCTTGATATCCTGCTTCATTATCCTCTCCGCTTCATGGTTGGAAGGAGGAACCACCATCTCATTCAGCCCTATGGAGAGGGCTGAGATAATGAAGGATGACAGCAGGATCGGTACAGCCAGCCGGATCAGGGGAGTCCCGGAGGCAATGAAGGCGGTGAGCTCATTATTCCTGGACATCTTCCCCAGGGAGAAGACGGTGGACAGAAGGACCGCCACGGGATGGGTAAGCATGATGATCCAGGGCAGCCTGTAGAAATAGTAGAGGACCATCTGTAATGCGGTGGCGTCATTGTCGAGGAAGATATCGATCTCCTCGTTGAAATCCACCGTGATATAGATCAGGATGAAAGTGAAAAGCCCCAGAAAGAGGTTTTTCCAGAATGAGGAAAGTATGAATCTGTCATGTATCTTCATGTATAATTATAACTTCCGTTTTGGTTCGCGGTCAGGATTTCTTCCTGTTCCTCCAGCGTTTCACCGGATTGATCCGGTCCCAGTTAATAGTCCTTGTTTCACGCACTGTCTGGTGAATCAGAATGAAGGCCGCAACCCCGAAAATTATGTTTGGGAGCCACATGGAAAGCCAGGGGGGGAGGTACTGCCGGTCAGCCAGGTTTTCTCCCCCTATCAGGAATACGTAATAGATTACAAAGAAGAGTATGCTGAAACCTATCGCCACCGCCATCCCCCTCTTGCCGGAGAGTAGAGCCAGGGGGGAGCCGATCAGGACGAATATTATACAGCTGAAGGCTATTGAATACTTCTTGTGAATCTCAACCTTGTATGCGCTTATCTGCCCTTTCTTGTCCTTCATGACCCTTATCTCATTCTGTATCTTGTGAAGAGTCTTACGGATTTCATGCATTCTGTTTCTGCTTCCAGCCAGTGCCGCTTTCGCTTCCACCGTGCTGTCGACTGGAGTCCGGAAGAGGAGCGAGAAGGCTTCCTTTACAGGTTCTGCCGCGGAGTCATTCATCTTGTTCAGTCTTCTTTCTATATCTCTGTTTATCTCATTGATCCTGGCCTTCATCATTGATATGTTCATCTCCCGGTCGCCCCGGTAATCCCTCCTGGTCCTCTTGAGCTCCCTGCCGGTATCCCTGATATTGAGGGTATACTGCTTGAACAGGGTCTTGCGGTAGGTTGAGATATCGTCCAGGTTCGGCATCTTATGAATCTCGCCGTTCTCCAGTTCGAACTTCAGTATATTCTTGCTTTTTATGTATTGCATCCTCCCCTTCTCCGCGACGATAATGGTGGGGACCCCCTTCTCGCTGCTCTGAAAGATCTGTACCCCCCTGATATTCCCGGTCCGGTCGTCTTTTTCCTCTATAAGCATGGTATAGCCCTCTATGGACCGGCTGAAGATATTTTCCTTGATCTGTATTGTCGGTTTCATCCTCCCTATATCCAGCATAAGGGCCATCAGCCTGTGATTGCTCTCCGGAAGAATGTAGTTGTTGAAATATACCAGTCCGCCGGTGAGCAGGACCGAAGCAACCAGAACGGGGATAATCAGCCTGTACAATGACAGCCCGCTGGCCTTAAGAGCGGTAATCTCGTTATCGGAGGCCATCCGCCCGAATGCCATCAGTGTGGCGGGCATTACTGACATTGGAATAATTAATGCGAACATATGTCCCAGGCTGAGAATGAAAAACTCGAGGACAGTTAATATGCTGATCCCCTTGCCTATGAATTCGTCGAGGTAACGGTAGATGAAATCCATTATGAATATGAAGGTGATTATGGAGAATCCGAAGAGGTAGGGCTTGAGGTGATTTCTGAGTATATATCTGTCTATAATTCGCATATTCATATAGTTACAATGTTATAGCCAAGCAGGAAAAGAGAGATTGATAGAGTCTGGCGGGAGGCGCGGTTAATGAATCTGCCGGCCTCCGGCCAGGGAAAAAGAAGTAGATTTTCAGATACCCGCTCCACCTGACCCCACCTTTTTTCAGGTCCCGGAGGTTGATGGAGTGGTGTGTCTTTTTCTGTACAGAAAGAAGGAAAACTGTATTCATTTATGGACATCTATAGACCTTCCCCGGTTCCCGGATGTTACATACTGATACTGAGAAATTTAACATAATTGGATTATTATATGTAGTTTTTTCTACTTAATAGCATTGGATAGTCATATTGCGCTCAGATTCGGAATACAATAAGAGGTTTACGGCCCCCGCCGTCATTCTGCTCCTTTTCCTGCTGGCCCTGCCGCCAGGTATCCACGCCGCAGTTGAGTATACATTTTTCTACACCCCCGATCTTCTCAAAGTGGGAGAGAACCTGCGCCTCAGGGAATTCCGAAGGGAGAACGAGGAGGTCTATCCCGGTTTCATGAAGCTGGGACTGGCCTACCGCAAGTCGTTCGTAGGTCAGATCCCGGACCTCAGGGAAAGCTACACCGAGTATGACGCCAGCTCCGGCCTGGTCTACCGTTTCCATGTTCCCGGCCATTACGGATTCTTCAGGAAGGAGAGGCGGGAGGGCGAATTTTTTGTCTATTCAGGGAGGGATATGAGAATTCCGGGGATGCAGATAGATATCAATACCCTGGACCAGAGGAGCGAGGAGCTCAGAATAAGCTCGCTGAATACCATCTGGGTGGAAGCGGTCAGGTACGAGCTTGAGAGAGAGAGGAAGGAGACCCACCGTAAGGGGCTTCTGGATATAGATATCCCGATAGACCTTCCGGACCAGCTGGAGTGGTTCATCGGGGAGGGGGAGGCGACCAACCTTTCCATAACCGGAAGAGAGGAGATCAGCATCGGGGGTACATCCCAGTGGTGCAGCAACTGCCCCCGCACTGAGGGGAGGCCTGAGCCCCAGAAATTCCCGGACCTGGATATGGAGCAGAACCTCTCCGTGGACCTTAACGGTACCATAGGCGAGAAGATCAAGGTCAAGATATCACACTCCAGCAAGGGCACCGGACTGCAGTCGGTGAACAAGGTCAATGTGAGGTACCAGGGATTCGAGGATGACATCATCAAGCTGATCGAAATGGGAGATACCGACCTCACCCTCAAGGGGGCCCAGCTGGTCCGCTATTCCGGCTCGGCACAGGGACTCTTCGGCATCAAGACCAAGGCCCAGGTGGGGCCGGTGGATATGACCTTCGTGGCCAGCAAGGAGGAGGGAGAGACAGTAACGGGAACCTTCAGTTCGGGGGGCGGGCAGACCACCAGGAATGTGATAGAGGATTTCCGTTTTATCAAGAGGCAGTTCTTCTACCTGGAGAATCCGGGGCCTGACTTCACCAGCCCGCGGCCCGGTTTTAACAGGTACCCGGTACCGGTGGACGGAAATACCCAGTACCTGGTAGAGGTATTCGTCCAGGTGGACCAGAGCCAGTATACCGAGGAGTTCTACTATGATTTGAAGGCCTATCCGGTTCCTGATAACGGGGCTGTAAATACATCTGAAAATTACTATGAAGGAGAGTTCAGGCAGCTGGAAAGGTACGAGGATTTTGAGCTGATCAGGGACTACGGCTACGAGGGGGGTGATACCAGGTATATTGGTATATATCTTTATCAACCGCTCCCCGAGGATAAGGCGCTGGCGGTCAGGTACAAGAACAATGAGGGGCAGTTGATCGGCGATTATGGCGAATTCGAAGAGGATACCCTTACCGCGGAACTGATATGCCCCGATTATTCATCTTTCCTGCCTCCCGATTCGGAAACCGGCAACCCGCTGTATCCCAGCACCTGGCACATGATGATGAGAAACGTATATTCGCTGGGTGTGGGCGATATCAGTGGCGGGACCCTGGATATATCGATTGAGAAGACCAGTAAGGTTACGGGGACTGCCAGCCTGGAGGATTCTACCGGCCTTTCCTACCTGCGCATATTCGGCCTGGACAGGTTTGACGATGCCGGCAATGAGGATCCCGACGACCGTATAGACAACACCGAGGGTCTGATAAATTACCGGCGGGGGTGGCTGATGTTCCCCTGGCCGGAACCGTTCAAGGTCCCGGAAGTGGTGATGCAGAGCTACCTCTCTGCTGATTCGGCAGCCATACTTGAGGACGTCCTGGAGAAAAACAACTCCCTGTACGAGGATGTCCTGGATAAGAATCAGCCCCCGCATATATTCGATATAGTGGTGGAGGGCTCCAGCGGGCAGAAAACACTTCAGCTCAACGCATTCAATATCATAGAGGGGAGTGAGGTGGTAAAGGTGGGGGGAAAGACACTCTCCAGGGGAACCGATTATGAGATCGATTATATGTCCGGGGTTGTTACCCTGATGGGCGATGCACTCCTGGAGCTGCAGAATGACCCTAACGCGCAGATAAATATCGACTACCAGAAGGAGCCGCTGGTAGGGGGCCAGAAGAGCTCCCTGCTCGGCCTGGCCGCCGAATACGAGATATCCCAGAACGCCAGGCTAAACGGGATGTTCCTTTACAATTCGACCGGTGCCAGCAGGTACCGGCCCAAGCTGGGCGCCGAACCGACCAGGAATATGGCGGCCGACCTCAACGGCGATTTCATATTCAAGCCTTCATGGCTTACCTCCATTGTGAACCTCCTTCCCAGGGTAAATACCGCCGAGGACAGCAGGGTGAACTTCGGGGGCGAGGTGGCCCTCAGTATCCCTGATCCCAACACCAAGGGGAGTGCCTTTCTCGACGATATGGAGGGTGTGGAGGACAGCGAACGGCTGAGGATGAACAGGCAGCAGTGGCACATGGCCTCCCCTCCCATCGATCCGGATTCCCCCACCGGCGAAATTCTTCCGGAGGTCCCTGACTGGTTCAATGATTCAGAGGATGATATGGAGTTCTACTGGTATAATCCTGCTACCACCGATCAGCAGGAATACCTGGTAACCAGCAAGAAGGACCTCAATCCCAAGATAGATGAAAGAGAGGACTCCAGGGTCACCTCGCTTTTTATGAAGGCGATAAATCCGGCAGAGGACCAGTGGATGGGGATCATGAGCGGTTTCGTGGGCGGGCTGGACCTTACTACCGCCCAGTACCTGGAGATATGGGTAAACGATTATCACCCCGATGACCAGACCCGCGAGGGGACCGTCCACATCGATTTTGGAAATATCGACGAGGATTATTTCGAACCGTCACTTAATGAATTCAACGACGAGAGGAACAACCCTCAGCCCTCCGATCATCCCACCAACCAGATCTGGGCAGCTCAATTTCACGACTTTGGTTTTGTGGGGGATAAGGGTTCTGACTTCTATAATTACCCGGAAAGGTTCGACAGCGACAACTATAATTACGATAAGGGAGTCTACCAGTGGATAAATTCAAGAAGAAATAACAATATTCACGACCACGAAGACCTCAATGGGAACAACCGCCTGGATCAGGATAACTACTATTATTCCCTGGAGTTCGATCTGGCCGACTCGGCACTGATAGATGTGAGGAGGGATTTTACCGGGTATAACATCGAGGGAAACAAATCCTGGAGGCTTTACCGCCTGGACCTGGACAGCCTGAAGGTGATAGGGGATTACACCCCCAGGATGGATGCCATCATGCATATGAGAATCTGGGTGGAGAACGCAGACCGTCTCAGCGCGGAAATTCCCAATGATGAGCAGGAGCATGTCCTGGAGGTAGCTGAGATGAAGTTCGTGGGGAGCAAATGGATATATAATAACATCAGGGACCTGGAAGGTAATATAATATCGCCCGACACTATCGGCGCAGGAGGAATGAGTGTCAAGGTGGGTACCCTGAACAATAAGGACAATCCCAGCATATACCAATCTCCCTTCTCGGTGGAGGAGGAGGAGGGGATCGCCAGAAAGGAGCAGTCCCTGGTCTTCAATGTGGAAAACTTTGCCCCGGGTACCGGCTTCAAGTACTTCCGCAATTATGTGGGAGGCGGAAAAAATATTCAGCAGTACAGGGAGATAGAATTCTATTACAACTTTGACGAAGAACTGATCAGCCAGTTTGACGATGATGACGACCGGGCGGAGTTCTTCCTCCAGATTGCTCACGACAGCCTCAAATATTACGAAATAGCGATTCCGATAACCGGAGAGATGGAGCCCGGATGGCAGCATGTTGTCATCGAGCTGAGCGAATTGACCAACCTCAAGATTGGAGATGACGACGGAGAGGCGGAAGAGCCCATAAATGATGCCCGCTATTCCGGCAGGAGCTATATAGGAAGGCTCCGGGGCACTCCCCTGCTTTCCAGGGTACGGTTTCTTTTCGTGGGTCTCAGAAACAGGTCTGATGATACAATTCTCAATACCAGGTTCATGTTCAATGACATAATCCTGGGCGGTGTACGCAGGGATATAGATTACGCTGCCAGAGCCAATTTTTCTGCCAACCTGGGCGGAGGAATATTATCGCTCCGGGGAAGCTGGCAGAGAACAGGAGCTGAGTTCAGGTCTCTGCAGCAGAAGGAAGGTACCGGGATGAACCGGAGCAATTACAGCCTGGGGGGAAATACCAGGCTGGGATACTTTATCCCGACCGGAGGATTCAAGATACCGGTCTCGCTTGATTACACCTACAGCAGGAGCAAACCCAAGTATCTAACCCAGAGCGACGTGGAGATACAGGAGGAATCGGTCCGCGACAGCCTGATTTCCGCCTCGCGCTCCTACAAGTTCGGGATTTCGCTCAGCAGAAGTGGATCCACTAATTTTCTGATGAAGAATCTCTTCGACAATCTTAACCTCAGCTACAATTATTCCAGGCAGGGCAGCTATTCACCGACCACCAAGGATACCGTTACCTCGATGGGGGGATCCCTGAATTATAATGTCACCTTCAACAGAGACCGCGTCATAGAATTGTTCAACGGTATTAAATGGCACTACTGGCTTTCCAATCTGGCTTTTTCCGCCAACGCAAACAGGACGGTCAGGAAAAGCTACAGCATCAGGGGGGATGATTTTATCAGGGCCCCGGTGGCATACACAGCCGGATGGACCAACACCTTCCATATGGCTTATGATCCCTTCGAATCGGTCAAGATGGAATACGACCGGCAGGAAAGCAGGGACATGGGGATAGAGCATGAATTCCACGGAATAGTTATAGGTATGCTCAAGAATTATACTGAATCCTATTCACTGATCTACAACCCCAAGTCGAATGTGCCTCTGATATCACAGTTCAGCCCCTACTTCAGATATCAGGCAAATTACCGTGAGAATCTCAGCGGCAAGAGAAGGTCGGATGACCCGCTCGGTACCCGTGGAGCCGATTCAAGAAGGACCCTCAGCGCCAACCTCGATTTCAAGGTGGGTGAATACGCCGAGGACCTGATGGGGTTGATAGAAAAACTGGGCCCGGAGAAAAAGGAGAAAGAGAAGAAGACAGACAGTAAGGTGGACCGGAGTCCGGTACCCCGGGTCGATTACCGCATCCTGATTGACAGAAGGTACAGAAGAGAAAAGCTGACTGAGCAGCAGCAACGGATACTACTGGAAAAGGAAAGCCAGGAGCCGCCTGTGAAGAAGGGCAGGTACCTGCAGCTTATCTCCCGTTATCTGAGGGAGCAGGAGGAGCCGGAAGCGGCAGCCGAAGCGGAAGCCGCCGAAGGAGAGATGGCCGCCGATTCCGCGGATACCGGCGGAATGGACCGGCTCTGGATCGTAAGGAAGTTTTTTGGTGTCCTCTCCAGAATAGAACCGGTTAAAACGGGAATGGACCTTCAGACCAACAGTTCGTACGATTACCTTTATGACCGGGCAAGCTTCGGTTACAGGTTCGGGCTTACCGATGAAAGCGGTGCGGTGGGAAGGTCGGGCAGGAGGCAGAATGTTCCAGTGTCCGCCGGCCGGACACTGAAGCTGAATATGAGCACCAAGATGAGTATCACCGATGATATAAAGGTTAACCTCGGTGGGCGCTACATGAAGAGCATCCGGGAAAGCAACGGGGGAGAAGATATTACCAAGAACATCACCTGGCCCGATATGAGCCTGAGCTGGGCCAACCTTGGAACCATGGGGTTCCTGAGCAAATTTGTCAAGACCAGCACATTCAACCTGAATTACGAACGCAGGCAGATTATCAGGGCTTTCAATAAGAGTACCGAAAATTCAGTGGCCCCCGACTGGACTCAGACCTGGAATAACGGTCTTATATCAACGGTTTCCCTTTCTTATCAACAGGAAAACCAGGAAGTGCGCGGACAGATGAAGTGGGAAAAGAGCTACCAGGTCAATCTCAACCTGAGATATGACATCAGTGGCAAAAAGGGTATAGGACTGCCCCTGCCCTTCCTGGGGGACAAGAAAATATCGTTCAAGAGTAATTTGACTTCGAGCCTCAATATAACCTATAGTAAGAATGATTTTAACGACAGGCCTCCTTCATCCGCGTTGACGGTAACGCCTCAGTTCACTTATGGTTTCAGCCAGAATATCAGGGGAAACCTTCTGCTGAAGTATTCAAGGAGATCGGGCGGTATCAGGGGGCTGATAAATCAGGAGGTCCAGGTAAGTGCCTCAGCGACATTCAAGTTCTAGATTTCTTCTGATTATATTTCTTATGGCCGGCGCGGCTGCCCTGTATTCGGGATGCTCCCAGCCGGAAGAACCGGTCTTCGACGGGGAGAGCGCTTTCCGGTTTCTGACCGACCAGTGTGATATGGGCCCCCGCTACCCCGGAAGCAGGGAGCACAGGAGGCTCAGAAAATACCTGGTGGAAAGACTCCGTGAATTCGGCGCCAATGTTTCTGCGCAGTCCTTTGAAGCCGCTCTGACTACCGGGGATACCCTTCACCTGGCTAACATAATAGCAAACTACAATACCGGCGGCGACCGCAGAATTCTACTGGGAGCGCATTACGATACCAGGCCCTACGCCGACAGGGACCCCGATCCGGCCAACCGGGAAAAGCCGATTCTGGGGGCCAATGACGGTGCCAGCGGGGTGGCTGTTCTTCTTGAGATAGCCCGGCTGCTGGGTGGGTCGGAACCGCCGGTTGGGGTGGATCTGGTCTTTTTCGACGGGGAGGATTACGGAAGGGAGGGAGTACAGCAGGATTATATACTGGGCTCATCCTATTTTGCATCACAGATGAGCGATTACAACCCGGAGGCGGTTATCATAGTGGATATGATCGGGGAGAAAGATGTAAGGATCGATAAGGAAAGATTCTCCGCTGAATATTCCGGACAGCTTCTGGAAAAGATATTCTCCATTGCGGACAGCCTGGGTGTAGAACAGTTCAGGGATGAGAAGGGGAGTTATATTCTGGACGACCACATTCCATTCATCAAGAGGGGGATTCCGGCTGTGGTCCTGATCGATTTTGACTATCCCTGGTGGCACACCCTGGAGGACACTCCGGACAAATGCTCCGCGGCCAGCCTGGATGCCGTAGGCAGGGTGCTGATCAGGTATATCTGGCGCAGCGGCAGTTAGCCCGGGCAGGGGATCAGGATTTTTTTATTGAATTAATCGAATATTTTCACTTGATTTTTACCCTCTTTTTAGGTAGCTATTAAGTGAGGATAGGGTGGTTGCGCCCTATCTTGTTTTTTTATTGAGAAGATTTCTGGCTATGGCTCTAAATGATAAGATAAACGGACTGATCAAAGAAGAGGTGGAATCTCTCGGATACGAGATGGTGAAAACCATGCTTCGGCTGGAGAGCCGGCGTAAATTTATCAGGGTTTATATAGACCGGCCCGACGGCGGGGTGACCCTGGATGACTGCGTGGAGGTTACCAGGGCCCTGGGCTTTGTTCTGGAGGACCTGGAGCGCCTTTCCGGAGGTTACAAGCTGGAAGTCTCCTCCCCGGGATTCAACAGGCCCCTGGTGAAACCTGAACATTTCAGAAGGTTTGCCGGAGAGCGGGCAAAGGTTGTTTTTCTGGACGAAGGGGGTAGTAAGAAATCACTGACCGGCAATATACGGGAGGCCGGTGACCGGGATATTACCCTGGGCCTCAACCGGGGAGATGTCAGGATAAGGTTCGATCAGATTCTGGAGGCGAATCTCAGCGGGGCGAAAAAGGTTAAGTAAGGAAACCCGTAAGAATATAATTTAATATAACTGAGTAAAACTTTTGACATAATAATGATTACTGAAATAAAATAGAACCCAGAAGGAGATAGATATAATGCAATCCGAATTCCTGGACGCTTTCATGCAGATCGTAAGGGTGAAGAAGATAGACAAGAACACCCTTATAGAGACACTCAAGGCGAGCCTGGCCTCTGCGGCCGCGAGGAAATATGGCCCGGAAGCCAGAATATCCGTGCATATAGATGAGGCCAGGGGCAAGCTGGATGTATTCCGGACCTACACGGTAGTGAAGGAGGTGGAGGACCCCTCCATAGAGATATCTCTCGGCAAGGCCCGGGAAATAGACGAAGAGGCGAAGGTAGGCGAGGAGGTAAACGAGGAACTGGACGTTAGGGACTTCGGGAGAAATGCCGTTCAGACAGCCAAGCAGATACTGACCCAGAGGGTCAAGGAGTCGGAAAGGGAAAGGATCTACGAGACCTACAAGGACAGAATCGGAAATATCGTTTCCGGAACGGTCAGGCAGGTCGACCGGGGCAATATACTGATAAACCTGGGAAGGGCGGAAGCCTTTCTGCCCTATCGGGAGCAGATCCGGAAGGAACGCTACAACCAGGGCGATACCATCAGGGCCTGCATCATCGGTGTGGACAAGGATGCCAAGGGCGCGCTGATAACTGTTTCCCGTACCTGCGAGGAACTGCTGATGAAGCTGTTCGAGCAGGAAGTGCCTGAGATCTTCGATGGGGACGTTGAAATCAAGAGCGTGGCCAGGGAACCGGGTGCCAGGTCAAAGATAGCGGTACATTCCAGAAACGACAAGGTAGACGCGGTCGGTTCCTGTGTGGGGATGAAGGGTTCCAGGGTCCAGGCGGTAGTCAATGAACTGCATGGGGAAAAGATAGATATAGTTAACTGGAGCCAGGTGTCATCCGATTTCGTTACCAGGGCTCTGGCGCCGGCGAAGGTCTCCGGCCTGAGATTTGACGAGAATGAGGACCGGGTCCTTGTAATCGTCGAAGATGACCAGCTTTCCCTTGCTATTGGAAAGGACGGACAGAATGTGCGGCTGGCCTCAAAGCTGACCGGGTGGAGGATCGATCTCGCCACCGTCCGTGAAACGGAGAGAAGGAGCAAGCTGGAACAGAAGCTGTTGATGGATATAGACGAGATGTATGGCGTAACCGATAAACTCAGCAAGAAACTGAGGAACGCGGGAATATTGACAGTTCAGAAACTGCACAAGACTTCCAGTGAAGATCTGATGCAGATAGATGGGATAGGCGAGAAGACCGCCGATAAGCTGAAGGACAGGGCGGCAGAGACGATGGAAGAGCTGGACAAAGCGATGGAGGAGCTGCTTCAGAAGGAGATCGAAAAGGAAGAGGAGGAGAAGAAACTCTTCGACGAGGATATGCTGGAAAAGAAACAGCAGCGTGAGGAGGAAGTTAAGATCACGGAGGAGAGCCTTTTCGGCGATATCAGCGGAGAAGGAGCCGAGCCTGTCGAAGAAGGTGAACAGCATCAGCTGGAAGAATCAGCGGAAGATGAGAGCGGTGATGAGGATGCCAGGCCTGGACAGGATGAGGAGCTGGAAGAGGATGATGAGGATGAAGAGTGGGATGAAGTTGAGGAAGAGGAATCCGGCGAAGACCAGGGCCAGGCTGAAGAAGAGGAAGAGTCAGAAGAAGAAAAGGATATGGAAAACTAAAATGTTTGAATAATATCGATGAGGGAGTTGAAGATATTTGTCTAAAATTCGAGTATATGAACTGGCCAAGAAGTACGGTGTAACCAGCAAGGATGTGATCAAGATCCTGGTCAAGGAAGGGATCATGGTCAAGAGCCATATGAGTACCGTGGATGAGCAGGTGGAATCACTGATAAAGCACAGCCTGCGTGGTGCCAGTACTGAAAAGAAAAAACCGCCGCGGAAGAAGGGTAAACCGGGAAAGAAACCGGCTCCAAGGAAGAAGAAGCCGGGGAAAAAGAAAAAGAAGACAAAGGAGGAGTCGGACCAGAAGGCTGTCAGAGAGAGCGTCAGGAGGACCCTGGCAAAGCTTGATATTGCTAAGAAGTCGAAGAGAAGCGGAAGGAAGAAGAAAAAGAAGCAGGAAGAGATCGAAGAGGAAAACGTAATAAAGCTTCCTGAATATGTCACCATATCCGAAATGGCCGAAAAGCTTGAGGTGGATCCCACCGAGATAATCAAGAAGTGTATGGAGCTGGGAATGATGGTGACCATCAACCAGCGGATAGACTCTGATGCCATGTCCCTGATAGCGGATGAGTACGGTGTAGAGATCGAATTCGCCGATGTCGCCGAAGAAGACCTGATAAAGAAGGAAGCGAAACAGATAGACCCGGAAAGAATGGTGACTCGCCCTCCGGTGGTTACCATTATGGGGCATGTCGACCATGGAAAGACCTCGCTGCTTGATACTATCAGAGAGAGCAATATGGTGGCGGGTGAAAAGGGTGGGATAACTCAGCATATAGGCGCTTACCTGGTGGATGTGGACGGAAGGAAGATATCATTCGTGGATACACCCGGGCATGAGGCCTTTACCGCCATGCGTGCCAGGGGCGCAGAGATAACCGACATAGTGGTTCTGATAGTCGCCGCGGACGACGGGGTCATGTCTCAGACCGTGGAGGCGATCAACCACGCGAGAGTAGCGGATGTGCCGATCGTGGTAGCGATCAACAAAATCGATCTGCCCAACGCGGATGTCAGCAAGGTGAAGAGGGAGCTTCTGGAGCATAATATAGTTCTGGAGGAGTATGGCGGGGATGTTATGGCGGCTGAGATTTCCGCCGTTTCGGGCGAAGGTGTTGACGAAATACTCGAGATGATCCTCCTCCAGGCAGAGGTTAAGGATCTCAAGGCGGACCCGGAAGCAATGGTCCAGGGTGCAGTTATTGAGGCTGAAAAGGAGAAGGGGAGGGGAATAATATGTACCGTCCTTATCCAGCAGGGAACCCTCAGGGTGGGAGACTACTATATAGTTGGTAATTATTCAGGCAGGGTGAAGGCGATGATGGATGAACGGGGCAACACGATTGTAGAAGCACCTCCCTCGACGCCGGTAGTGGTCATGGGAACCAAGGGAGTTCCCCAGGCCGGAGACATGTTTTTCCAGGTTGAGGAGGAGAAAGCGGCAAGGCAGATCGCAAAGAAGAGGCAGCAGGTTGAAAGGGAAAGGGAGAGGCGAAGCGAGAGCAACATTACCCTGGAGGACCTTTACGAACAGATTCAGTCCGGTAAGGTCAAGGAACTTCTGCTGGTCATAAAGGGAGATACCGACGGTTCGGTTGAAGCGCTGGTGGACAGCCTGGAGTCGCTGGACACCGACGAAGTTAAAATAGAGGTGATACATACCGGGGTGGGAATGATCAACGAGAGTGATATCCTGCTCGCCTCCGCTTCCAACGCCATAGTGATCGGATTCCACGAGTCGGTGGCCCCCAGCGCCTCAAAAGTGGCAAAATCGGAGAATGTCGATATCAGACTGTATGAGGTCATTTACCAGGCTATAGACGATATGAAGGCGGCGATGTCAGGGCTGCTGGAGCCTGAAATTGTGGAAAAGGATATCGGAGAGGTTGAGGTCAGGCAGGTATTCCATGTTTCTGGAGTGGGTATGATCGCCGGTTCGTTCGTTAAATCGGGAGAGGTAAGAAGGAACGCGTTTGCCAGAGTGCTCCGTGGTGACGAAATTATTTTCGAAGGAAAGATTGATTCCCTGAAGAGGTTCAAGGAGGATGTAGGAGTGGTACAGAGCGGATATGAGTGTGGTGTGGGGATAGAAGATTACGAAGATGTTGAAGAGGGAGATATCCTCCAGATCTACGTAAAGGAAGAAAAGAGCAGATCTATCTAGAGGGTTTGTGATAATAGCACGTTTGATAATCAAATTTTACCTCCCTGGCTGTTCCTCTCTAAAAGAGAAAAGGTATGTTCTTCGCAGTGTAAGAGACAAACTCGGCAGCAGGTTCAATGTCGCATTCTGTGAAACCGGGTTTCAGGATAAGTGGCAGAGGAGTGAGTTCTGCCTGGTTACGGTGGCTAATACGAGAAGAGGGCTGGACAGGCTGGTTCAGTCGCTCATTTCCTTTCTGGAGGCCAGCCCCGGGTTGATATGCACTGATATCGAGAGAGAGTATTTATGAGGTGTATCTGATATGAAGGATAAGTATAAAGCCAGACTGGAAGAGCAGCTGGCCAGGTTCATAGCCGAGCTGTTCCTGCGCAAGATGAAGGACCCCCGCATTGAAAATGTCACGGTTCAGAAGGTAAAGGCCGCCGACGATTTTTCCACGGCAAAGGTATACTATAATATGATAGGGGAGGATAATGATATAGAAGAAGTCAGGTCGGGGCTGGAAAGCTGCAGGAGTTTTATCTGGAATGAGGTCAAGGAGCATTTCCGGCTGCGAAAGATACCGGAATTGATTTTCGTCTATGACGTTTCGCTGGACAGGGCAATGAAGATAGAGAATATCATCGACGAAATTCACAGGGAGGATGAAGATGAGGGTGGTGAGGAACTTGAATGAATGCGGCTCCGAAACGGCCTTCCGGCAGGCATTATCCCTGATAAGAGAAGAAGAGAGTTTCCTGGTGGCGGCACACGTTGACCCTGACGGTGACTGTGTGGGTTCCATGCTGGCGGTAGCTTCTTTCCTCAAGAATATCGGCAAGAGGGCGGATTGCTTTATTCCGGGGGAGGTCCCGGAGAAGTATTCCGAGATACCGGGAATGGAGGAACGGCTCTCCGAAGATCAGGTCGCCCCGGAGGATTATGACGTGATATTTACCGTGGACGTTCCCACCCTGGAGCGTGTTGGTAATATCTTCGATCCCCGGGAAGTCAAAGAAGTAATTAATATTGATCATCATCCTACCAACGGGAGGTTTGGAAGTGTCAACATAGTAAGGGAGGATGCTTCATCCACCGCCATCCTGGTTTACTACCTCCTCTCCGGATACGGGGATGGTACCATCACTCCGAGGATTGCGGACTACCTTTACCTGGGTGTAGTCATGGACACCGGATGTTTCAGGTTCTCCAATACAGATGCTGAATCTCTGGAAGTGGCGGCCCGGCTGGTCCGCCTGGGAGCAAGGGCGCCGGAGATCGCCCGTGAATTCTACCACATGAAGAGCGCAAGCGCGGTGAAGCTCCTGGGCCTGGTTCTCAACAGGCTGAAGTTCCATGGAGAGGGGCGCATAGCAGTAATGGAACTGACTTCTTCCATGCTGTACGAATGCGGTGCCAGAGTTGAGGATACCGAAGGGTTCATAGATTTCGGCACCGCTATTGAAGGGGTGGAACTGGTAGCTTTTCTAAGGGAGATAGAGCCGGAGATGACAAGGGTGAGTCTCCGTTCGCTGGATGATCATGATGTTTCAGCCCTGGCCGAAAAGTACGGAGGGGGAGGGCACACCAATGCCGCAGGACTGATGATCGGCCTCTCTCTGGATAAGACGGAGGAGTTGATAAGAGGGAGCCTGAGAGAGATGCTGGAACGTTCCGATTGAAATAATTCAATAGCGCGAGCATAGAGAGGAAGCCGGAGAGGATGAACCTTTACCATAAACTCAACAATAAAGTCATACCGGTAAATAAGGAGAAGGGAATAACCACCTTCGACGCCATCAGAAAACTGAAGCGGGAGCTGGGAGGGGGAAAGATAGGACACGCCGGTTCACTTGACCCCATCGCAACCGGTCTGATCCTGATCCTTACCGGAATAGCAACCAAGCTTTCCGGATATCTGATGGATCTTCCCAAGGTTTATATATCAGATATTAAGCTTGGAGAGGCCACCGACACTCAGGACGCCAGCGGGGAAGTGATAGAGAGAGGAGACTGGGAAAAGATCTCCACCGGCGATATAGAAGGAGTTCTACCACGGTTCACCGGAAAGAGGATGCAGATGCCCCCGATGTATTCAGCCTTGAAGCATGGGGGAAAGCCCCTTTACAAGCTTGCCAGGAAGGGAAAGAAAGTTGACCGGAAAGCGCGGGAAGTTCACACGGAAAGCATAGAGCTTCTCTCGGCGGATCTTCCCCTCTTCAGGATCAGGGTCAAGTGCTCCAGGGGCCTTTACCTCCGTACTCTCTCGGAGGAGATAGGCAGAAGCCTGGGCGTTCCCTCGCACATGACCGGTCTTACCAGGGTGTCAGTAGGCCATTTTGATATTGAGGAAGCCATATCCTCAGGGGAATTCGACAGGCTGAAGGATAAAGAGGATCCAGGGATCAACCCGGCTGAGGCTCTGCGCCACCTGAAACAGGTGGTGATGAGCGGTCCCCAGGCAGCCGACCTGCTCAACGGCAGGGCTCCGACAGTGCCCGTTGACACCGAGGTATCGGTGGGAGAGCTGGTCCGTTTCCTGCGCCCGGACGGCAGCCTGGGCGGGATAGGCGAGATTGGGCCGGGGAGGATCGCCAGGATCAGGCGGGTCCTCATTTACGAATAAAGGTGTGGGATAAGCGGGCAGGTCCATGTAATGAAGTTTTCGGATAAAGCGGAAGATCTATCAGCCTTTACCGGCCCCTCCTCGGCTGTGACCATAGGAGTCTTCGACGGGGTACACCTGGGACACCGGAAGGTCATAAGCAGGTTGATAAGAACCAGGCGGGAAATAGGTCTCAGCAGCGCCGTTCTGGTTACCTTCGACAGGCATCCCCTGAGTGTCACGCACCCGGATAAGGCTCCCCCCCTGCTCACCACCCTGGAAGAGAAGAAGGGAATACTCCGAGAGTTCGATCTGGACGTGGTGGTGATCGACAGGTTTAATCCAGGATATGCCGCACTCAATTATACCGAATTCATCAGGGAAAAGCTGCTCGGCAGATTAAATATGTCACACCTGGTGGTGGGGTATGATTTTCGTTTCGGAAAGGACAGGACAGGTTCACTGGAGATGATCAGGGAGCAGGGTATGCGGTCCTCCTTCGAGGTGACGGTAGTGCCACCCGCCTACGTGGGTGGGCAGATAGTATCCAGCACCAGGATAAGGGAGCAACTGTTGAGGGGGGACACGGAAATGGCCTCCGAGAGGCTGACCCGCGATTATTTCTTCGACGCTGAGGTGGTCAGGGGAGAAAGCATAGGGAGGCAGATCAGTTTTCCCACCGCCAACCTGGTGGTCAAAGAGAGCTCCAAACTGATACCCCGGTCCGGGGTTTACGCGGTGATGGTGGAGACGGAAGGAGGAAGGTACGGGGGGATGATGAATATCGGAACCGCTCCCACTATCAAGAATACCGGCGGGATAGAAGTTCATATTTTCGATTTCTCAGGAGATCTCTATGGCAGTACCATCCGGGTATACTGCAGAAAAAACCTGAGGGAAGAGAAGAAGTTTGCCAGCAGGGATCAGCTCCGGGAACAGTTGGAAACGGATGCCCGGAGGGCCAGGAGGGTCCTGGCCATGCCGGGCAGATAGGCCCACGGGAACAACCTTCCGGACGGCTGTATATCCACAAATACTTCATATCAAGATCCAGATAAGGGCAGAGCAAGTTGTCCCGGCACGGTAAGAGCAATAAAATGAATTAGATATATAATAAAATAATTGACATAACGTAAACATTGTGATAGCCTTGGGTATCCAACTGAAAGGAGGTAGTTATGGCTACCAAATCGAAGAGGTTCAGGGCTGCAGTGATGGTTACGGCAGTGTTGACCGTTTTCGGCATTATGACGGTCCTGGCTGAAGGCCGCAGCGCGGAAAGAAACGATACTCCGCTGTACAGCTTGCGTTCTTCCAGAGCTGCCGGGACAGGGGTACAGAAAGTTTCTGTCAATTACCTGGAACGTGAGGATAATTCTAACGCTCTGGGGTTTGACGAGATTAATTTGTCTGGATGCTCAACCCGGGGATTGGTTGGAGAAAGCGATTTCACAGACCAGATAAGCGGATGTTATACGGAGGGTTGCTACACCTGCTATCCTTCAGCATCGTGCTATCAGACATGTTATGCCAACCCGTGTGCACCTTCTGTTAATGGCACATGTAATGACCCTGGATGTGAATCGATGCAGGGCACCTGTCATACCGATTGCTATCAGGAGACATGTGTAATACCATGCGGCGACACGTATAGAGCCGGCGATCTGGCATGCTGGATTAAACTTATAGCTAACGACCCGGGTATACTTTCAATGATCCCCTGTGACTGGTAGGGATGATTTGATCGGATATTTTGCGACGGTTGAAAATCAGTGAGATTTTCACAATCAGGTGTAGCTGTGCCCGTCTATGGCATTGAAGAGCGCCATGTTGGGTATTTATTACAGAAGTAATATAAGGTGAGGTATATGCTTTAACAGGCATTTGAGCATCAGGCAATCCTGTTGTATTTCCCGCATATGGTCTATTAAGAATATTCAGAAGGAAATTTTATGACCTCTGACGATATTGGGATCAGGAAGAGAACTTTTACCGGGTTTTTGAATATCATTCTCTTCCTGCTCGCTTTCAGCCTCCTTGCTGGCAATCTCGGCCTTTCCGCCACTGACGTTGTCTCACGAATGTGGGCTTTCTATCTCCTTGCAGGATTAACCCTCTTCAACCTCCCGTCTGCCGTTCTCAAAAAACTGATCACGGGATCCAGACAGTATTTCCGGAAGGACCTTATGAGCTGGGGTATTGTACTCCTGCTTCTGGCTCTGTCAGGCCTGTTTATCTCAGACCGGAAAGAACTCTGGCTGTTCAGCTTTTCTGTTTTTCTGGCCGGATTAGACCTCGTGCTTCGGAGTGCCGGCCGGCAAATGAACGAAATAAGAGTATTGTTTTTTACATCATTAATATATGCCTTAATATATTTGTATGCTCAGAATGTCCATTATATCTGGCTTTTCATACATCAGATCTCCCTGAGCTTTTCCGCATTTATCGGGGGATTCACCAACCAGATATCAATCGGTCCATCCGGAAGTGGTATCTGGACGCTTATACTATTTCTTATCTTTGCGACTGTAGAATCTTTTCTTCCCGGCGGCCGAAAGACCGAATCCTGGAAATTAATTATTACCATAGCATCCTTAATAATCGGTTGGGTAGCCTTCATGCTGATCCTCTCTTTAGAGATTCTTGAATCAGATACTGGGATATTCAATCTGCAGGTATTGATCTTCATCCTGGGACTGATCCCGATTCTGGTCTATGCAAATGAAAAGAGAAATGTGCATGATGAAAAAACCACAGAAACGTTTTCTTTCTCTTTCCCTGGAAATAAAAGGATCAGAGTCATATTGATAATCATTATTCTGTTTCTTTCTTGTTCAGTACTGACCCTGTTACTTGATCGCGGACCGGAGAGGAGAAAAATCGTTCTGAGCGAACCTGGAGTCGGGGATTTCAATGTTCCGGAGTATGGTTCATATGGACGGTACGGTGTCGGATATTTTGGAGTACTCCTTCACCTGCTTGAGGACTTCGGATATACATACAGTATTGCAGAAAAAGCTATTACAGAAGAGCTCCTGGGAGATGCCGATATTTTTGTGGTTATTAACCGGACAGAAGAATTCTCTGCGGAAGAGCATGATGTTATCTGGGAATTCGTAAGGGAAGGGGGGGCTCTGCTCGTTCTGGGAGACCACACCGATATAAAGGGCATCATGGTCTATTCGAACAGCCTTCTTGAGCCAGTCGGGATAAGATACAATTTTGATTCAGCGATGTCGTCAAATATGCGCTGGAAATCATGCTACCATAAGCTGAATCATCCCGTATTACATGAAATGTCGGAAGATCAGATCCAGACAAGCGTAGGCGCTTCTCTCTACGTCGGATATTCAGCGTTCCCTGTCCTGATTGGCAAATACGGATATTCCGATTGGGGTAACTATCTTGATGTAGACAGGGCATATCTTGGTGATTATGAATACAATCACGGTGAACAGCTGGGGGATGTTATTCTGGTTGCCGGGAGTTATTATGGTGACGGCCGGGTACTGGCGTTCGGTGATACCTCACCTTTTCAGAATGCATCTATCGCCTATTCATACCAATACATCCTGAACATATTCTCATGGTTGTCCGGGGAAGCTACAGCAGGCCAGTATTATTTAAGAATATTACTGTCAATCCTTCTGCTATTATCCGCCATTATTCTGGCTTTACAACTTAATAGAACAGAGGTGTTCATTCTTTTCCCGGTTGTTATGCTAGTATCTCTGATAGCCTCATCAATACTCAATCAGTCCCAGGCTGATACCGTCAGGCTGAATGATTCGGCGGTATTTATTGATTATTCGCATGGCGAAACTTTTAATTATCAATCAAGCACAGAAAATTCAGTAGACGGATTTATAACTAATATTCTGCGTAATGGCTACATATGTTATCTCATCAGGGATTTCTCAAACAGCAGAATAGAGAATGGAGAAATACTGGTTCTTATTGCCCCCACCGAGAGCTTCAGCAATAAAGAAATTGAATACATAAGGAATTATGTTTCCCATGGCGGACTGCTTATTATAAATACCGGATACCCCTACAGGGACGCTGTGCAACCGCTCCTGACAGAATTCGAATTAGATATCCTGAATCTGCCCCTGGGCCCGGTCCCGTATATCGAGGAGGATCCCACAGCGCACATGATGGAACCGAAGTTCGTAGATTGCTGGCCCATAATGAGTTTCAATGATGAGAGTGAGTCATTTTTCAGTGTAGAGTTGGGAGAAAATGAGTATGACCTTGTGGTGTTCAGAAAATATGAGGAGGGGGGAATTCTATTGATATCCGACAGTGAATTCCTGTTGAATCATAATCTGGAATCATTAAATAAGTACTGGCCTGGTAATATTAAATTCCTGAAAGATATTTTCGATGAAATGTCGGAGCGGGAGGTGTTGAAATCAAAAGACTGATCTGGTCTGGAATACTGCTTATATCTGCCGGGTGGATGTTTCTTCTTACAATATTCTTCCCTGCCAGACCGATAATGGGCCTGATTTTCCTTGTTGTCGGGATCACGTTGATTTCCCTGGGCTTTTATAAAACCGGAATTCCTGAAATAAACAGATGGTACATTTTCCTGGTTGTGCCCCTGTTGGTTGGAATATTTTCATTGGAATATCCTTTCAATATAGGCCTGATAATCAC
>WJIX01000209.1 GCA_014730075.1 bacterium
CTCTCTATTTTCCCTGAAATCTCTTCTGAAACCTGGACGCTCACAGCGCACCTCCTCATCACTTGAGCCAATAGCGTCCCCCCTGTGAATTTGCTGATTGAGCGCAATTCGTCCGCTCAAATCAGCAAGTTAATTATAACATACCCTTTCAGCAGCTCTCAGGATCGCCCAGAAGGTCTTAATAAAAGTATTTGTTGTCCCAATGAGTGAAAGGGGGAGAAAGTGGCCTGAAGAGGGAATAAGCGGCATATATGACGGTTTTATAAATATATACCACTGTTTGAACAAATTGCAATTTGAAACGGTGTCAAGCAGAATATTAAGAAAATTCCTGTATTTTCCACAGAAATACATTACTGAAATATTTTTCATTAATGCTGCTTTTTCAGTTTCAGGAGACTTGAATCTCCGGCTGGAAGTAACTATCATTACACTTGAAATATTTATCTGTTCACTATATCTTAGCGGGAACAAAAGCTTCCCTGGAAAGTATGATAATTAAGAACAGCATCTAAATATAAACTGCCGGAAGAGACCTTAAAAAGAACCCCGCCCCTGAAATCAAGTACCACAGAAAAATGCAGCAGTAAATAAAGGTTGCGGGAGAAAGTTTAAGTTTGCATTAATAAATATGCTATGATAGCATTCACAGGATTAATATCAGGAGAGGAAATTCGGATGTTCAAGAAGGTTGCAGCTACATTCTTATCGGTCATTATGCTGGCGCTTTTCTGCTCTGCTGCCTACGCTGCTAAGATAGCCAGGATTGAGGTTGAGGGTAATGTATTCATACCGGAGAAGAAGATCCTGCTGATTGCGGGGATAAATCCGGGAGATGAATACGAACCATTCCGTATCTCCCAGAGTATAAAGCGGCTTATGAAGAGCAAGAACTTCCGTGATGTGGTGGCCTATTACAGCGAAGAGGATGATGGTGTAGTGGTGACCCTGGAGGTAAAGGAGTACCCCCGGGTCAGGGAAGTCCGCATAGAGGGTAACGACGAGATCGGAACCGGCGATATAAAGGCGAAGATCAGGCTCAGAGAGGGGCTGTTTGCAAGGCCGGATGCGATCTCTGATGATATTGCCGCCATCAGGGACCTGTATAACGAAGAAGGGTATGCTGCCGCCGAGATCAGAGCAGAGCGTATTCAAACAGGTACCCCCAATCTGATTAACGTACAGTTCACCATAGAAGAAGGCGGCAAGGTAGAGGTAAGCCATATAGATTTCATTGGAAATGGAGCTCTCTCATCGGATCAGCTCAGGGATGTAATGGAGACCAGTATAGATACCTGGTTTGGAGGTGGGGAGTTCAACCCCGACGTACTGGAAGAGGATTTCAACACGATAAGGAGGCTTTACGCCGAGTACGGTTATCTTGAGACCGAGGTCAGCCTTCTCCGTAAGGCCCCTGGAAATGACAGATCGCATATAGATCTGTATATAAAGATTGATGAAGGACCCCGGTCCTATGTCGGCGATATCACGTGGGAGGGGAACGAGGTAGTGGCGGATTCGGTGATTGAAAAGGCAATCGCTCTGGAGAAAGGTGAGCCGCTTTCGATCGCCGGGCTGGAGATGACCCAGGGGGGAATTCAGAACCTCTACATGGAAAAGGGTTACATATGGAGCAGGATCATACCCAGCCAGAAGGTTAACAGGAGCGATATCGATATAGACCTGGATATCACCGAGAATAACCAGGCCCGGATAAAGGAGATCAAGATATCGGGTAATACCAAAACCTTCGAGAACGTTATAAGAAGAGAACTGGATGTTTATCCGGGAGAGCTGTTCATACTGAAAGATGTGCGGCGCAGCGTGCGAGAGATATTCCAGCTTGGTTACTTCCAGGGCCCTCCCATGATCAATCCGGAGAGAGTTAACGAGGAGGGCGATATAAACCTTCTGATAGAAGTGGAGGAGAAACAGACCGGAAACTTCAAGAGCGGGTTCGGATTCAGCCAGCTCAACAAGCTGACCGGTTTCATAGGGCTGTCGGAGACAAACTTCCTGGGAAGGGGAAAAAGCATTAGTATCAACTGGGAGTTTGGAAAATACCGTGAGAATATGAATATTCAGTACTCCGAAGCCCACCTGTTCAATACCGAGACCTACTTCTCAGCTTCGGTCTACAACTGGATCCAGAACAGGGTCCAGCAGCTCTACTACTCCGACCGCCGTAAAGGTTTCTCACTGCAGTTCGGACACCCCCTGCCATACCTTGATTACACCAGGGCTTATCTCAGGTACAGGTACGAACAGGTGGAGCTGAGTAATTTTAATGAATCGTACACATTTTTCGGAAACCTGGCTGATATGGATTGGCCTATGAACAAGAGTAGTGTTACTGTCTCTCTGGCCAGGAACTCCACCGACAGCCCCTTCCATCCCACCAGGGGATCAATCTCATCCATAAGCGCTGAGCTTGCCGGGGGTGTATTCGGCGGGAACGTCAAGTTCATACGTTACAAGGCGAATATGGACTGGTTCAGGAAGCTGTTCTGGAAGTTCACCTTCCACCTGAACTGCGATGTGGGGCTTATTGACGGATACGGCGGCTCGGTGGTGGAGGACTTTGAGAAGTTCCGCCTGGGGGGCAACAGGACTTATGCACTGAGAGGATACGATTACTACGAAATCGTACCGGAGGGTAACGACGCTTACGTGGGGGGAAGGTTCATGACCAAGTACACCCAGGAGATAGTCTTCCCCTTCTCCAGGTCGGTCCACGGCCTGCTGTTCTACGATACCGGTAACGTGTGGAATTCCTTTACTGAAGCAGACATATTCAATCTCAAGAGGGGCCTGGGAGTTGGGGTAAGGGTAGAGATTCCAGGGATGGGAAATCTGGGCCTCGACTACGGTTACGGCTTTGACAAAGAAGGGGGTGGAGCCTGGGAACCGCACTTCAATTTCGGGAGTATGTTTTAGTTAAAAAGTTGTTTAAATAATTCCCTGATTATGTATATTTTACTATTGAATTCTTAACAGAGGAGGCAGGTTGTGAAAACTATTGCATGGATAAGCGTATTTACATATGTTCTCTTTTTCGTATCGATGACAGCGGCTATCTCCGAGGAGCTGAAGGTCGGGTATGTGGACACCGTGAAGATATTCGCTAATTACTCCAAGACCGTGGAGGCCGAGGAGAAGTACAAGCAGGAGATAGAGGAGTGGAGGAAGAAGGCCAAGGAGATGGAAGCTGAGATAGCCGAGATGAGAGAGGCCATCCAGTCTCAGAGCCTGATGCTGAGCGAGGAGAAAATCAGCGAGAAGAGGCTGGAGCTGGACCAGAAGATAAAAGAATACCAGGATTATATGCAGGAGATTTTCGGTGACCAGGGTGAAGCTGCCAAAAGGAACCAGGAGCTTACCCAGCCGCTGGTAGAGGAGATCAACTCGGTAATCGCCGAAATTGCGGAAGAAGAAGGATACACCATTATTTTTGACGCCGCCCAGGGTTCTCTGCTCTATGCCAGGGATGAAATCGATATGACCGAAATGGTCCTGGAGAGGCTCAAGGAAAAGGGAACCTCCATGATGGAGTAGCCCTCTGGCGGGATCATTCCTGGTTGGAAGTTCGCTGAACCGGAAAGGTTATATGTCTTCATATCAGTTAAGTAAGCTGGCCGATATAGTGGGAGGGGAAGTGATAGGTGACGGCGGCGTTGAAATAACCGGCGTTGCGGGAATAAAAACGGCCGGCAGGGGTGAGATCACCTTTCTTGCCCATCCGAAGTATGAGGCGTTCCTCTCTTCGACGGAAGCATCAGCTATTATAGCCTCCTATGAGTGTTGCGATGACTACCACGGCTCGGTTATCGTAACAGAGAATCCCTATCTGGCGTTTCTGAAGGTGGTAAGGCTTTTTGATGTTCCACACCTGGAGAAATATCCGAGAGGGATAAGCGGTGACAGCTTCATCAGTGATAGCGCCGTTATCGGCAAGCAGTCGCATATAGGCCCTGATACCTATATCGGGGAGAATGTCACCATAGGAGAGAGGGTGACAGTCCTGCCGTTCAGCTTCATAGGAGAAGGGGTAAGGATAGGTGATGACTGCCTGATATACCCGAACGTTACCATCAGGGAGAAGACCTTGATCGGTAACAGAGTTATCATACATGCCGGCGCGGTGATAGGGAGCGACGGTTTCGGTTACGCCAAGAACGGGTCCATTCACGAGAAGATACCCCAGATAGGCATGGTTGTGCTCGAAGATGAGGTGGAGATAGGCGCAAACAGCACAATTGACAGGGCTACCACCGGCAAGACCATAATAAGGGCGGGCTCCAAGATAGATAACCTGGTTCAGATAGCACACAATGTTTCTATCGGAAATAATTCAATAGTGGCCGCACAGTCCGGGATCTCAGGCAGCACCGAACTGGGGAAAAATGTCATACTGGCAGGGCAGTCCGGGCTGGTTGGGCATATCAGCATCGGTGATAACGCCAGGGTGGGCGCCCAGGGTGGTGTGACCAAGTCAATTCCGCCTGGTACCAGCGTTTCCGGTTACCCCGCCCGTGAGCATTCCCAGGCCCGAAAGATATACGCCTGCACGGCAAGACTGCCGGAGCTGCTCAAGGAGTTCAGAGAGCTTAAGAAGAAGGTTGAAAGATTGGAGAATGGATCGGATGGTAGTTCGACAACAGAAGACCATTAAGAATACTGTTACATATCAGGGAACCGGGCTGCATACCGGCAAGAGTGTTGAGATTGTTTTCAGAGAAGCGCCACCGAACACGGGAGTAATATTCAGAAGAGTGGACCTTGATCCGGTGGTTGAAATACCCGCTGACGTGGAACATATCTTTTCCGGGAAGAATATCAGGAATACCACACTGACCAGGAATGGGCACCAGATCCATACAGTGGAACACCTGCTGGCCACGGTTAACGGACTTCAGATCGATAACCTGATCATAGAGCTCGACGCGGACGAGCCCCCGGAGCCGCCGGATGGGAGCTGCAAGGAGATAGTGGAAATCCTGGATGGTGCCGGGTACAGAAATCAGGGGATCCCGGTTAAGCCGTTCAAGATCACCAGCCCTGTAAGCATGAAAAAAGATGACGTTGAACTGATAGCCCTTCCCGGAAAGGGTTTCAGAATCAGCTTTACCATCGAATACGATAACAATTGTATCGGTACCCAGTACGCTACCTTCGAAATCGATCCGGATCTTTTCCGCAGGGAGATTGCTCCCGCCAGGACCTTCGCCCTGATGTCTGACGTGGAGATGCTCAAGGCCCAGGGCCTTATCAAGGGGGCCTCTCTCGAGAACGCCATAGTTGTTGACAAGGACAAGATCCTTAACGAGAATGACCTGCGTTTTGAGGATGAATTCGTAAGGCACAAGATACTGGACCTGATAGGAGATCTCAGCCTGGTAGGATCACAGATAGAGGGACATATTATTGCGGTCAAGGCAGGCCATGACTACAATTTGGATTTTACCAAGAAACTGGTTAAAGTGCATAATAAGCGAATCGGAACCAGTGACCTTAAGGATTACTGGGATATAAACGTTATCAAGGAGATCATGCCTCACAGGTATCCATTCCTGCTGGTCGACCGGATTCTGGAGCTGGAAGATCAGAAGAGGGTGGTGGGGATAAAGA
>WJIX01000210.1 GCA_014730075.1 bacterium
CCTGATCTCTCCCTCCTGAAGGGTTCTCAGGAGTTTGATCTGGAGGGACTGGGGCATATCACCTATTTCATCCAGGAATAAAGTTCCGCCATGGGCGGTTTCGAAGAGGCCCGCCTTGTCGCTGGATGCTCCCGTGAAAGCTCCCTTCTTGTGACCGAACAGTTCGCTCTCCAGGAGGTCGTTCGGCATGGCCCCGCAGTTGATGGTTACCAGGCTGGCGTTCTTTCTTTCGCTGTTGTAGTGTATCGCTTTGGCAATGAGTTCCTTGCCGGTTCCGGTTTCCCCGGTTATCAGGACGGTGGTATCGAAGGATGCTATCTTGCTGATCGTATTAAAGATGGACTGCATCGGTTTGCTTTTCCCTATGATTCCGGAGAATTCATACTTCTCGGAGAGTTCCTGCTTCAATTCCCTGTTTTCCTTCTCCAGGTTTTCCCGTGACAGGATCAGCTCTCCGTGAAGGCGGGCGTTCTCGATTGCGATGGCAGCCTGGGAGGCAAAGGCGGAGACCAGTGATATATCATCCTCAGTTATCTCGCCGGAGAGCCTGCTGGCATCGGTGTAGATAACCCCGATAACATTCTCCTTCGAGATCAGCGGAACGCAGATGGCGGTCCTCAGCTGGAGATCTATTACACTCTCCTTGTTCCTGAACTGGTCATTCTCCATCATGTCGGGTATGAACAGCGGGTTGCCGTTATCCGCCACCGCGTTGATTATACTGGTACTCACCTCGAAATCGTCCTGGTTCAGAGAGCTTTCCTGCTTGTCCCTTGCTATCCTGAAAACCATCTCCCCTTTTCTGTCCGCCAGCATCAGGAATCCCCTGTCGGTATCGGCGAGTTTTATGATCGAATCGATTATCCTGGCCAGGAGCTCATTGAGGTTGAGCGTCGAATTAAGGGACCTGGTTATATTGATCAGTATCTCAAGTTTGTTCACCCTGCGGCGGAACTTCTCCAGCTGCCTGACGGTCTGGCCGGCTCTGGCTGCCTCATCTGAGCCTTCCACTTCATTAAGCCTGGATTCCGCTTCCTCAAAGAAATCGTCGGGGGTTTTATTATTTTCCTGTATCATGGTTATCCCTTTATCCTCTCTGCTATATAACTTATACCGCCGGCAGTGGAAAAAATCAATTTCAAATGATACTTTATCCGCTCAGGATACCGCCGCGGATGAACGGAAGAACTGTTCGATTGAACAGTTCTCTCTTTCAGGAGATGAGCACTCGGAGTTTTATTTGATATCATCATAACACCTTACAAGCTTTGCCTTCTCTGTTTACCGGTCGGAACGAAATTTGATTATCCAGTTCCACGGAGGTGACTACGATATGTTTTTCGATCCCGATGATCCCTTTACTCTCTGATTTATCTTCAGAACTATTTTTACCACTGTACCTTCAGGGTAGCCCTTTTCGATAATGAATCTCCCCCCGCAGGAATCTATGATATTCCTGCAGGCGCAGAGGCCGAATCTGTCGCCGCGGCCCTCCCCGTCTCCCCCCGGTACTCCGGAAAGTTCTATTTCCGTACCTTCATCAGGGGGAGGGGAACAGTTGTCCGATATCCTGATAAGCAGGTCCCGGTCTATCATATCGGTGGTTATCTCTATATTGGAGGGCTGCCCTTGCTCCGCCGAATCAATCGATCTGCTTATGTTGTGATATATAACCTGGAAGAGGTCGCAGTCCCGGAATTCCACCGCGGGGATATGATCGTTGAGGTTCATGGTGATTCTGGTCCCTGATGGGAAGAGTGGGTTATTACGGATCTGCTTGACGCAGTTAGATATGCTCTTGTTGATATCGGTATATTCACCCTCCCTCGGTATGCTCCATTCTCCCTTTCGAAGCTTTTCATTAAGTCCTATCAGGATGTGCTGCTGGTAATTTATGTTCTTGATCAGGCGGTAGGCCCTCTGGTCTCTCCTGCTGCCGGAGGGTTTGGGATCACCAGGTGTCTGCAGGGAGGAGTTATATATCAGGTAGATATTGAAAATATTGTGCCTGAGGTCATCAAGGAGAAATGTAATGGTATCGAGAATTGAACAGACTAATCCCTCACGGCTCGATTGCCTGTAAAGAGCCTCAATCTTCAATTCTTTCTGGATGAGCAGACTCTCCAGCTTTTTTGTATACTTCATAAGGTTATCTGTATTCATCTGGCGCCTGTTGTTGTCTGTTAATCACCTATCAGTACAGCTGGGGTATAAACCCCCACGCTGCTGCCGGACAATGAGATATTGACCAGCCCTCACTTGCGGGGTCATTTGCTGCATTCCGGGCGCAGACCTTAACCCCGCCCCTCCGCTAAGTCATTCGGATCTGAAGTATACAGGCTATGTGCCCTCAGCCATACATTACCTCCTCATTCAGTTGTATTGACTGCAGTGCCGGTAACTATTGCAAAACGCAATAGGTGTGCCATAGAAGCTTACAAAGATATAATCGCAATAATAACAACAGCTTATAAGCAAAAACCTTCTTCGTGTCCGCACTGTTTCAGGCAATGTTCAGTAAAATATTATTTACACATTGCATAATAACAGTTGTATATTAATATAATAATTGCATTTGCGTGCTGTCAAGATAATGAGCTGCTTGTAAATAAAAGGTTACATTTTCCTGCTTTTACGGGGAACCGGGGTTGACTGCCCGGCATGATTAATGTTATAATTGTGATTGAAAACTCGAGGGACACCGGCCGCACCGCGGCCATATAACACAAGGAGGTGTTTCGCGGGTTTTTTTTATGGGAATCGAATAGCTCAATTGGCAACTATTGATTCAACATCTGGAGTGAGCTATGAAGAAGTTTTTTGTTTTAGCCTCGGTCTGTCTGCTGGCCAGTGCGATCTTCCTGCACGGGTGCGAGAGCGACCAGAGCACCAATGTTCAGCTCAGTGATGCGGGTGGTACTGGTTCCAGCGGGGATGATAAGTTGATTGACACTGTCTTTGTCAATGACTGCCCACCATGCCTCCCCGATACCATCTATTCTGATAACTGCCCTCCATGCGATCCGGATACGGTAATAGTGAATGATTGCCCTTCGCAGGATGAGAGTCCCTATGAGGGTTTCTTCCAGGTTACCTCCATGGAGGCGGCCCAGGTCAATGAGCCCTGCCAGTATTCCTGGATAATAACCAATACCCAGACAGTGGATATAAGGGACGGCTACATAACCTTTGCCGGCTGGCTGGTGGAGTGGGACAGCAGTTCCATGTCCGGGTACGGGCAGTGGAATGACTACTACGAAGAAGCCGGAGTATTCTACGATACCGTGATAGAGTATCAGATCACTTTTTCGGATACGGACAACCTCACAGCGGTTCTGACCTTTCATACCGAGGTGGGATATGTCGGGCAGTCGGCCAGCTATGCCTGTGACGACTATTTCACTGTCACCGCTCAGAGAATTACCGGGCAGGAGGGCGTACGGCAGATCCTTGGAAGAAAGAAACCGGCCATTGATCTGGGGAGATAATCAAACCCCCGCATATTCGAGGGCGGACTGGAGTATCCCGGTCCGCCCTCGGAGAGATTTATTCACCGCCCCGATCTGCTTATCCCGCGAAATTTATTGAATAATTATCTATCTGATAACCTGCTGAAATTAAAAGGCAAAACCACGGAATAATAGCCGGTGGATTCCCCTCCGGCCCCGGTGGGGGTTGACATCAGTGAGCGGAATTTGTTAGAATTGATGACACAGCGGTTCTGTAAAGGCGGCAAAATTCCTGAATTTGAGCCGGCATGATAAATGCCGGCGGATTGTAACAGTTAAGGGAACTGTATATGAGAACATCTGTCAGATTACTGCTGCTCCTGATGGTGATCGCCGCTGCCATCTGTATTTCGGAGCCATACCCAGCGCTTGCCAGAAATC
>WJIX01000211.1 GCA_014730075.1 bacterium
ATATCTATCTGGGCCATTGGGGGGTACGACGATACCATGCGTATCAGCCCCCAGATGTTCCAACACTTCAATCCAATCTTCATCGTGTTCCTGACTCCGATAGTAATCGGGTTCTTCTCCTTCCTGCAGAAGAGGAACAAGGAACCCAGCACGCCGAAGAAGATAGGTATCGGTATGGTAATCACCGGTGTCTCATTCGGTCTGATGATGATAGCATCGTTCGGGCTGAAGTCTCCCAACACTCTTCAGGGAGGAGTTTCTGAGGCAGTAAGGTCTCCCTACTGGCTTATAGGAACTTATTTCACTGTAACCATAGCGGAGCTCTGTCTCTCGCCCATGGGTATATCCTTTGTCTCGAAGGTTTCACCTCCGAAATACAAGGGCACCATGCAGGGGGGCTGGCTGGCCGCTACTGCGATAGGGAACCTAATGGCTGGTCTGGTCGGATACTTCTGGGAAATCTGGGAACTGTGGCAGTTCTTCCTGCTTCTTATCGTTCTCTGTTTCCTCTCAGCTATCCTGATCTTCTCCGTTATGAAGAAACTGGAGAGAGCTTCAAAGTCCTGATTCTAAATTCCTGCCGGGGAGGTCCGCGCTGAGACCTCTCCGGCACTTTTTTTGCCTTCACCGAATGGTTCTGTCTTGAACGGGAATGAGCGCGAGAAATCTTTCGTGAACTGGTTCATTACAGAGAAATGCAATTTCTCCTGTGAGTACTGCTCCATAGTAAATCCCAGAGGGTTCAGAAAAGCACTCCACAGGTTCAAAAGGGTTGTCAAGAGCCCTTCTCCCCGGAAGTTCGATATTTACGAAGAGCTGGATGATATACTTGCCAGGTTCGAGGAGTCCGGAATGCGGTTTACCTTTGGATTTACCGGCGGAGAACCGTTTGTCTATCCCCGCTTCAGGGAAATCTGCGCCAGGATAATCCAGCATGATGATTTCATGATAGCTCTGGATACCAACCTTGCAATAGGTGATATGGACAGGTTCATTGAAACTGTACCCCCCGAAAAGGTAGAGTACATCTTTGCCTCCACACATATCCTGGAACGTGAGAGGGTGGGAGGTGGACTGGACAGTTTCCTGGACAGGGTCCGGCTACTGGAGGAAAGCGGTTACAGCGTGGATGTAAATTATGTTATGTATCCGCCCCTCTTTGATAGAGTGAATGATGATTACCAGCGCTGTCTTGACCGGGGAGTCAGGCTCTCCATTAAGCCATTCAAGGGGGTCTTTGAGGGGAAGAAATATCCGGGATCATACACCGGTGCAGAAAGGGATATCATCAGGTCATTAAGGCATGATTCGGCAGGGGAAGAAATTGGCCCCAGGAGCTGGTTCGGCATGTACTGCGGCGCCGGAAGGAACCTCATCAGGGTCCTTAGTAATGGCGATGTGGTTCGCTGTGCGGGCGATTTCAACCTTCTGGGGAATATATTTACCGGTTTCAGGTTATACGAGTCCCCCCGCCCCTGTATTGCAGGGGTCTGCCCCTGTTACTCCCCGGAGCAGCTGGTGGATGGCCGGCAGCCGGCTGAAAAATTCCTCGCAATTGAACTGTTCAATTCCAGGCTCAGGGGCCGGATCAACAGGCTCAGGGAGTGGTGGCACCAGCAGTGAAGTTACCTTTCGATTTCAATGTAGTGTAACATATCTGTTACTCTTTGATTATTATTGTTTCCTGTTATATCTCCGTTTCTTAGGGGGTTCTGCCAGGAAAACAGGGGAGAATCCTGTAACGTATATGTTACGGAGCTCTGACTGCTCCCATCTCCCCCCTAGAGTGTTTCAAGACTGTAAGCCACCATATTACAACATAATAGAGCATTATGTAATTTAATATTAATAACGGTATAACTTATGCGATATATATGACTCAGATATTGAGCTTAATGTAATATTGACGCATCAGGATGGCTTTCACCGGAATGGGCTCACATTAATAATCCGGATCTCGCTTATGGATCCCTTATGGTGATGGAGCGGCTCGGGATTCAGTCCAGTTACGGAGGGGACCAAAATGCAGGTTCTCCGGAGGCTAAACCTTCCGGAGGGCCTGTTTTTATTTTTCCCTGATTTGGCGCTTAACCGCCAACTATTTATACCGGAGCAAGTTATAAAAAATAAACTTTAACTTCTCCCGGATTATAATCATAACAGTTGAATTATCGGCATATTTATGATAGAATATTCAATTGCATTCGGGATCTCACGGATTAATACAAATCAGCGCAAAGGAGGTGAGTTTCTTAAAACTCTGCTAACTAATTGTGTCTGCAGTTTTATTTTTCTTTCAGGGTGTTTTGTCCATTTAGTGACCGATCCCTGATAGAAGCTGGGAGGTAGTAATGAAAAGAACGCTAATTGTACTATGCCTGGCTCTTCTGTTTTTCTCGGCTTATAATTCTGATGCTCAAGCGATTAACGATACATTTGATATAGTACTTGGCCCCTCCGGCGAGGTGATTTCCGGAGGAGGAAGCGGCTTCAACGGAGGCTTCTGGTATATCTATCCTTCCGGATGGATAAACCAGTGGTTCTACGACCATCCGTTTGATCCGGATAGAGCCAAGATAATACATATCGAATTCGATATCGCGCCGGGCGGCGGGGGGATAGGACAGGTGGTTGTTGCGGTAAACTGGTCCACTCCCGAATGGTCCGCAATAGGCTACCTGGACAGTCTTCCGCCGGTACCGAATGAAGCTGTACCGGAAGAGACCTATATCGTAAGGGAAATGATAATGGGTGAACCGGCATTCCCGGTGGAGATCGTAAATGCCGAACATATAATATTCGATATTATTATATGGGAATACAATCCGGAATGGGTATCGATCGATGTCATGGGAAACGATGTCGAGATATTCAACGGAATTATAGTGCATGACTGTGTAGACCCCGAAACAGATGTAGAAAATGAGAGCTGGGGAGCGGTGAAGTCGTTATACAGATAGCAGTCCGTGATCCTTGCGCGTCAAAGGGCGATTCCAGAGTGTCGCCTCCGCGCGGGAGAGGAAGGATTTTCGTGCCACTCGCGAATCTCCTTCCTTTTTTTTATTCTGCAGCATATATGAAACAATCACAGGGCAGGGGTCGTATTATATACAAAAAGGGGGTTGCCATGTTCAGGAAAATTGCACTTCTACTGGTAATAATTTTTGCTGCAGGGTGCTCTCAGAAGGGTGAGGTTGGTGTGCGGA
>WJIX01000212.1 GCA_014730075.1 bacterium
ACTCCCTGTGGAAGGGTATAGCCAAACCTGTAATAAACGCCCACAGGACCGATTACGCGGAAAGAGTGGCTACCCCGCACCATGAATTCCAGAATAACGCCCGCCTGATGCTATATATCAAGGCTCCCCTATTTCTCAGGGCGCTAAGGTATGTGGTGGGCGACAGGATTTTCGACCAGATTATACATGAATACTTTGACAAGTGGAAATTCCGGCATGTGGATGAGTCTGCTTTTCTTCAGGTCTGCGAAGAAGTATCCGGCATGCAGCTGGATGAAATATTCAAACAGTGGCTCCACACCAATAAGGACTGCGACTACAGCATCGAGAAATTCGAAACGGAGAAAACAGATCAGGGCTTCCTCACCACTTTAGAGATAAAAAGAAAGGGAGAGATGATGATGCCCCTGGAGCTCTCTTTCAGCTTCGAGGACGGGAGCTCTTCTTCCGAACGTATCGACGGAATGCTCAGGACCATAACAGATACCCTTATCTTCGAGAAGAAACCGGAGCGTGCAGTCATTAATCCGGAGAATGAGATACTGGATATTTACCACCTGGATAACTTCAGCCCCAGGAAGTGGAGCCTTTCCCTGGATAATCCTCTGAAACGCCGCTACCCCTCCGATTCATACCAGTTCAGATTGCTTCCGGCCGGTTACTACAATGATATCGACGGAGGCATATTTGGCCTTCGCCTCAAGGGCGGATATGATAACCGGTACCATAAATTCACTCTTCAGCAGATGTACGGCGCCGAAAGCGGCTCCTATAACATCTATTCCGATTACTCCCACCCCCTGGGCTACTTCGGAAGGGACTCTTTTCTAAAGCTTAAAGGGTATTACCGGGAAGGCAGGCGGGGTGGATCAATTACCATAGACAAGAAACTCAGAAGCAGCTACTCCGACCCCCTTCCCAGGGATCTTTCCGTGAGATTGGTCTATCAGGAGATGACAGACTCAGCGTATATCTTCCCGGGGAGCTACGAGGAGGGAGTTAACCTCAGGGGGGGATTGACCTTTTCGGTCCACCCCAGGATAGATATCTACTCCTCCAGCTTTACCTTTAATTTTGACCGGTCGGTCTGGGGCAGCGATTTCAACTATGAGAACTATTCCTTCGACCTGAAGCTTCAGCCGGCGCGCAGGTTTCCTCTCCCATTGAAGCCAAGGTTCAGGTTCTTCCTGGTTCATACCGCGATGGATTCTCCTGACCAGGAGCGGAATCTTCTCAGTGGCAAGGGTTTTCTGGCCAGAGAAGACTACTTCTTCCTGAGAAGCCCCGGGGCCTTCTGGAAGGACAGTTATAATAATATCAGGGTGTCCGGCGGTCCCAACCTCAGGGGATATTTTGACACCAGAGCTCTCTATAAGACCGTATTCGCGTCAAATATTGAGCTCGGCCTGCCGATACCCTTCCCGGGCGGACGCAGGATGCGCAGAATGGCAGGGCCGGAGCTGTATCTGTTTTACGACTGGGGCAAGGTTCATGACTCACTGGAAGGCCCCGGCAGCGAATCCCTCTCCGGGATAATAAGCGACTTCGGCCTGGGGATGAAATTATTCGGGATCTCTGCAGAGTTCCCCGTATACCTCAGCCACCCTGCGGTTGTGGGCGATGAGGAGCAATATGAATTCAGGTGGACGGTGGGGATCAACACCCTCTTCTGACAAATGGCATTAGTCAATCGAGCGCACAGAGGACGGAAAGCCTGCCACGGCAAATCAGGAATCTTAGCCAGAAAAAGGAGGGCAGGTATTGACTACCTGCCCTGTGGTCCCAAGGTTAACATTTTTTTGCGGCTTTGCTGCTAACCTCTCTTTCGGAAACCTGATTTTATTCTCCATAACTCTGGGGGAATAATAAATCGAATCGCGGGCTCGATTTTTCAGGTCTCATCAGTTATTTAATCAATTATCGTGCCAATTATTACTACAGAGGCAGAGCTCAAAAAAGGTGGAGCTTGCGCTACAGGACAAAGCCGCTAGATCATACAATAACTTATAGTTACGGCTAAGGCTAAAACCCCGTTAATTTTTTATACCGTAGAAGTGACAAAAATCGGCTGTTCAGGGATAAAATAAAATTATTTAACTCTCTTATAAAACCGTTAAATATTTTTCCTCATATCTCCAATACATGGACAGTGTTGGTGGGCCTTCTCTCCCTTGTAGGAATCCCCGCCGTGAGCACAACCGTACCGCTGTACCCCATTCCCTCTATCTTCTCTCTGGATATTCTGAATATCTCTTCTGTAGCCTCAATACACTTCACCGGTACCGGCCTGGTGCCCCAGACCAGAGACATCCTCCTGAGTGCCGGAAGAAAATCGGTCAGCACAAGTATGGGAATATCAGGCCTCAGGCTGGAGATCATCCTGCCGGTCCTGCCGGTATGGGAGAGTACCGCTATAGCCGTGGCCTCCATCTTGAGTGCTATCTCCGCGGCCCCTGAACAGACTGCATGGGTAATATCACCCTCTCCCCGCTGGAGAAGCCCGGAATCCTTCCTGCCGGTGCAGCCCCGGTCTGTTCGATTACGCTCGGCCTCTTCAATAATCCTCTTCATCATACTTACCGACCGTACCGGGTATTCTCCGGTGGCAGTCTCAGCCGAGAGCATCACCGCGTCGGTTCCATCCAGCACCGCGTTCGCCACGTCACTCGCCTCCGCCCTGGTAGGCCTCTCAACATGAGTCATCGATTCAAGCATCTGGGTTGCGGTAATCACTGGCTTTCCCTTTTCCATACACTTTCTTATCAGGGCTTTCTGATAGGTGGGAACCTTCTCAGGAGGTATTTCCACTCCCAGGTCCCCTCTGGCAATCATTATCCCATCGGCCTCTTCCATGATCTCATCGAAGTGCTCAATCGCTTCATACTTCTCTATCTTTGCTATCACGGAAGCGAGGGAGTTGTTCCTGCTGACTATTCTCTTCGTCTCCGCTACTTCCCGGGGAGACCTGACGAAGGAGAGCGCCACGAAATCTACCCCCAGTTTCAGTCCGAATTCAAGGTCCTGACGGTCCTTGTCGCTGAGAGCGGGGGCGCTGATACTTACTCCAGGCAGATTTATCCCCTTCCGGGAGGTCAGGACCCCGCCATCGACCACCCTGCATTTCACTTCCTTATCCCCGGTGGAAACAACTTCCAGGTGAATGGTACCGTCAGCCATGAATACATTGTCTCCAGGTGAAAGGTCAGAGGCCAGTTGAGGATAGGTAACCGATATCCTGCCCTTAATATCCCTGCCACTGGCATCCAGGATTATCTCCTCTCCATTTCTGAGAACTACGCTTCCTCCCTCTATCTCGCCCACTCTTATCTTGGGGCCCTGCAGGTCCTGCATTATACCGATCTGGTCGCCGAATTCCCTGATAATCTGGTACACCCTGGAATGCTCCTGGTAACTCCCGTGCGAGAAATTAAGGCGGGCAACGTTCATCCCAGCCTCCACCATCTTCTCCAGTGTTTCCCTGTCGCTGCAGGCCGGGCCTATGGTACAGACAATTTTAGCTCTGCTCAAGAGTCACCTCCAGTGCGGCTGGCTTGGACCGCTGATCCGTTCATGATATTTCACTAATATTCTAACCCCGCCGCCTGTTATCCACAACCTCAAATTCGGGGGCGCTTGCGCACCTCTGCCAAAACCGGATCCCTGAGTGCTGTTCAGCCGGGAAAGGGATAGCCATATTCATGGGGGCAGCCGGCGCCGAAGTACCTCTGGCCCGGTATTAATCCGTGCAAAAACCCCGGCCAGATAATATAATGGGCAGCTGAACCTGTTACTTAAGGAAGATTATGCGAAAGAGTATACTGCATATAATCTATTCCCTTTACCGGGGAGGCGCCGAGAGACTTATCGAAACTACCGTGCGGTTCTCCAATCCGGCCATATTCAAACACACTGTTTGCTCCCTGACCGGCGAAGGCGAACTGGGAAATGCCATCCGGAGCGCAGGAGGTACGGTACATACAATGAACAAGCAGGAAAAGGCCGGCCCCGCTGTTATTCTCAGTCTCGCCAGGCTTATAAGAAAGGGGCATTTTGACCTCCTGCATCTTCATAATACCCCGGGGAATATATGGGGAACTCCTGCACACTGGATGGCCCGCAGCAGAATTCCAATAGTCAGGACCGAGCATGGATTCCTTTTTCACAGCAGATACCCCGCTATATATAAATATATGTATCTTCCTTTCTCGAAAAGATCAGCCAGAATAATCTGTGTCTGTGACGAACTCAGGGATACGCTATCTGCCAGGTTTCCTTCCATCAGGGAAAAGTTCGTCACCATCCGCAACGGTATTCCGATTGGGGATTTTCAGGGCCTGCCCGATATTGCCAGGTGCCGTGATCTATTTTCTCTGCCGCAGGATTCCCTGATTATTGGCACGGTCGGACGTCTCAGCGCCGAAAAAAATCAGATGGAACTTATTATGGCATTCAGGGAGTTATCCAGTTCTGAGCGAAACTGCTATTTGGCCATCATGGGAGAAGGGGAGATGAAAGGCCATCTGATTTCTACCGCCAGGGAACTGGGCCTGGCAGAGAGCGTTTTATTCCTGCCCGAAACGGATGATATCCATAATTTCTACGGCGCGCTTGACCTTTTTGCCCTGAGCTCGACCAGCGAGGGTATCCCCCTGACCATTCTGGAGGCGATGGCCTGCGGACTGCCAGTGGTAGCCCCAGCGGTGGGAGGGATACCGGAGGTTGTGGAAGACCGGTTGAGCGGTCTCTTCTACCCGGCCGGAAGAGCGGAGATCCTCGCTGAAAAGATACTGAATATACTCTCTGATCCGGGAAGGGGAAAGCGGATGGGAATGAGAGGGATGAAAATATCGAGGCAGGATTTCAGCGCGGAAAGGTTCGCCGGCGATCAGGACCGCCTGTACCTACAGGTCATGGAAGCAGAGAATGATGCCCCCTCGCCTTGAATCCGTGGATGCCAGGTCTTTTTATTCAGGGCTTTTGCATTTAAATTAATCGATAATTGATTTGGTGCTTAAGAACGTCTGTATCAGCAGAACCCCATTCAGCACAACTAGTTGGAGTTGCCCTGACTTCCGGAGGGATTGCGTCAATCATGCCGATAAGCGCAGGAGGCACTTTTGCAGCCGCGACCCTAACCGTCGGCCTCCAGCATCCACCATACCCCGAATCTATCCTCCAGCATGCCGAAGTTATTCTCAACCTGGAGGAGTTTCTTTCCCCCCCTCTGACAACTCCTTGAAAACACTCTCCAGTTCTGCCCCCCGGGAAGCAGCAGGAATAAGTCAAAGTTATTTCCTGCTGTTACTTCACTAACCACCAGATCGTCGGATGCCATGATACGGACCCCAACGGCCCGCACTTCTGACGATCAATATTTATCTCTGCGGATTTCGATTGACTCCACGCATAAGAATGATGTAATCTGGGCGGAGTGTAAAAGGGTTAGTAGTCATCATTGCAGTCATTACCTACTCCACCTCCTGAAAACGATTCTTTCCCGGGTGAGACATTTCTGCCAGGGATGAATCTCTGTTTGAAGAGGGGCAAATTTAAACCGGGAGCTATCATGATCAGAAAGATTCGATATTTCGATATGAAGTATCTCTTCCCCGCCGTTATGGCTCTGATAACTTTTGCGCTATGCCTTGGCGGATGCAGCGACGATTCTCCATCGGGTCCGGATGAATCTGATGGAGTGAAAGTCTCAATCTCAGCCGGCAGTGTCTCCCTCGGTATTACCGAGAGCTACCAGTTCAGCGCGGTAGTAACGGGAGGGACCAGCAATACGGTGGAGTGGTATGTGGACAGTATAAGCGGGGGCAGCCCGGAGCTGGGAACCATTACCCAGGGGAATCCTGCTACATATACCGCGCCCGACACCTTGCCTTACCCTGCATCGGTCCAGGTAATGGCAGTCTCGCAGGCTGACAGTACCCGCTCAGATATGTGCACGGTAAATCTGACCTTTCATACCATTTACGTTAACTCATCCGTTGGTGATGACAGCGTTGGAGTGGGGGGAAAGAACAAACCGTTCAGGACCATTACCAGGGGCCTTCAGGCTGCCAGCGCGGGGATGAAGGTGCTTGCCGCCCCCGGGGTATATTCCGATGCGCTGGATGAGGATTTTACCATTGAAATACCGGACTCGGTCACCCTGGAAGGTGAAGACTGGGAGACCAGCATAATCAGAATGGATGCCGAATCAGTGGATAAAAGAACTGCTGTCCGGCTGAACTGCACAGACTGCGCCTTCCGCAAATTCACCCTTGAGGAGCCGGATGGGGGAGCGCCGTACTGGAGTATTGCGGTAGAGGTCAGCACATCCACCCGGGCCCGGGTGGACAGCATCCGCTGCCTGGAAAGAGCGGCATACTCAGTAATCCGGGTCCAGTTCGATACTGAATCGATAGTGGAGAACTGCTACCTGGTTGTTAGTGACGGAAATTATTTTGAACGGGGTGTTGAGGTCATCTTCAACCAGGACGGAAACGGAACGATATTGAGAGGGAACACCATATCCGGCTTCATCAGCGGGATCTTCTTCAACTATATGCAGAACACCCTGGTGGAGAACAACACCCTCTCGGGCAACAATGACGCTGCCAAGCTCTGCTGCCTGAATGATGAGAACAGCCAGCCGAATCCTGATTTTGGGGGAGGAGCAAGGGGGTCTCTGGGCGGTAACGACTTTTCAGACTGTTTTACCTGCCTTCAGAATTCCACCGAAAATATCATCTACGCGAAGTTCAACATCTGGAAAAACGATCCTCCGGTGGAGGGTGATGATTTTCACAACCCTGATTCGCTGGATGGGGGAGCGGTAATCTATGAATAATCTTCTACCTGAGAAGGACCAGCTTTCTGGTCTCTGAGCGGCCACCGCTCTCCAGCCTGTAGAGGTATACCCCGCTTGCAACCGGGCGCCTGGAATCGCTGAGCCCTGCCCAGATGACCGAATGGGTACCTGGTTCTTTCACTTCATCAACAAGTTTCCGCACCAGCTGACCC
>WJIX01000213.1 GCA_014730075.1 bacterium
ACATCGCCCTGCTCGTTTCTGAGTATAAACCTGAACTCTGTACCCAGGCTGCCGGCAACGGAATTGTAGCTGATCTCGCCTTCCGGCTTAACCGGTTTCAGAATATCTGCAGCATTCTTTCCGGGAGCGCTCTCCACCCTGTTCAGAACCGAAGGGCTGGCCCATCTGATATTCAAATCACTGTCAGTGGAGATGATGAACGAGCAGATCTGTTTTAATTGATCAAGGTTAATTCCAGGATTGGCCGGGCCTCTCATAAGAAGATTACCTCCATAGTGCATCTGGGGTCTCCCTCACTCATGCATGCTGTCTCCTTCACCTGAAGCTCCTCGCCGAAATATATCCCCACCCCCAGTATGAGTCCTTTCAATACCTTGCAGAGCTTGCGCTCAGACTGGTAATGCATCAGCAGCCTCCCGTCGGGCAGCTCCTCGTATTCGAAATGGGGCGGTCTGGCGTTCTTCATATTTCTGGTTACCTGGCGGTGGACCCTGTCCATATTTATCAGAAATTCACGGGCGGAGCTTCCGGCCAGATTGAAGAAGGCTGAATAGGCCTTTGCCCCGGTATTGGAAATCCAGAACTTCCCGAACTCTACCATCACATCCTCGATTGCAAGACCTGATACCTCAGCGGCCGCAACGGCAAGATCCAGGGTCATCTGGTCCGGATAATCCTCGCTGGCAGAGAAAAAAGGTTCGTCACAACCGGCTTTTTCCTTGATTTCCTTCCATTTGTCCTGGCCCAATGTTTCTTCCACAAGCTCCTCTATCCCCTTATTAATTATCCCCTTCATGATCATCTCCTCTCCAGTGCCTTATGAGAGAAGTTGTATTTCACCTTCTGCCTGTCTTTTTCAGAGTAATTCCTTAATGTCTGGCCTATATTATCTCTATTTAATTTTTCGGAGATCTCCCTATTAACTTTATATAAATAACGGCGGTAATGCCTGATTGGATGATGAATCCTGATTCCGGGGCGCGCCCTTTATCTTTCCCCTAGCCCCGCCCTCCAATGATTAAAGGACTGCCCCAGGAAGAGATAATAGTTGCTTCTGCCCCCTTCTGACAATCCGTATGCCGCATAAACCGGCCCAATGAAAGTATCGATCCCAAGAAAGAGAGATCCCGACAGGACTCCGGCGTCATAGCTGATCTCATCCCTCTTTTCAAAAACATTACCGTACTCTATGGAGCACCCGGCATAGAAGGGCTGCATCAGCACCCTTCCCAGCCTCCTGTAGAGGGTGGCTGAGAGAAGGCCAGCGTTCTGACCCTTGAGCTCATCTCTTTCCAGTCCCGACAGCCTGGTAAAACCGCCCAGGTGAAAGAGGCTCTGCAACGGGGCATTGTTGCCCCCGGTAGTAGCAAAATGCCCGCTCAGAAGGGCTGTATTCTCCGCAACGGTATGAGCAACCGCTCCCTCCATGGAATACTGCTGGTATTCCAGATCAGATCCCAAACCCTCTCTTCCAGCCACAGCCCTTATCCTCAGGGCACCCCCGGAGTGTGGGAATATCACGTTATCCAGCTCATCGATGAATATCTGGGCGAAGATTTCTCCCCTTTCGAACCTGCGATCTTCTATTTCAGGGTCGCCAACCTGTATACTGAACTCTCCGGTTTCTCTTATCAGCCCTGCTCGAAACTCTCCCCAGCTTCCCAGCTCCCGTCCCGCGGAAAGCTCTCCCCCCAGCCGCCCTATGTTGTACTCACTCAGTTTGTTTCCCTCAGGATCAAAAACGTTCCATGCCCTTTCATCCGCCATGGCGCGAAGGTGCAGGAAATACCTGAGACTGTGCTCCAGTGGCTGATAGAGCTCTGTAAAAATGCCTGGTTCCTGGCCTATCTGAACCCCGCTTCGCCACTCCCCGCTGAGACTGTTGACCGCTGTTCTGGTATACGCCATCGCCATATTGAAATTGGGTCCCTCGAAATCCTCGAATATGGCTATGCCGAAGTTCAGGTAATTGGGGCCCCAGGATGCTTCCCGCGCGGTTATGGTAAGAACATTCCTGCCTGATTCTTCGGTAATGTGGTAATAGACCGACTCGAAAATCTCCAGTCCGTAGATCCGGTTCAGGTCCCTCTCCAGCTGGTTCACTTCCAGGTATTCCCCGGTCTCCTGGCTGACCCTGTCGAAAATAACCCTGTCTGCCAGCCTTGAGTTGTTGATTATCCTTATTCTGTCGATGAAGGGAACCTCTTTCTTAAACTCCCTGCTTTTAAGATATTTCCGGTAGCGGTCATCCTGCACTGAGAGCTCTTCCAACCGGTCTGCCGCGGCAAGAGCGGCTTCTCTGCCTATGGGGACCGCCTCGGCCGCACGGTCGAATGATGAGGTCCTGATTTCTCCCAGTTCAGGGGATATCAGTATATCCCTGACTGTCAGCGATCCTATCTGTTCCTCGGTATTTCTTCTGGTCATGATGTTGGTGAGCTGATTGGTGACAGAGAGTACCGACTCGAGTCCCTCCCTCTCCAGGAGCGGAGAGCTGATATCCACCGCAATTACTATATCCGCACCCATTTCTCTTACCACATCCACCGGGAGGTTCCTGCTGATTCCCCCGTCAACCATCAGCCTGCCCTCCACCTGGCGGGGAGCGAACACTACCGGTATCGACATGCTGGCCCTCATCGCAAGCGCCAGGTCCCCCTCACCTATTACCCTGGCCCGCCCGGTCTCAAGGTCCGCGGCAACTGCCCTGAAAGGTACCGCCAGCTCATCGAAATCACTGATGGTAACCACCGGCAGGGTATATCTCTTAAGCAGCATATCAATATACTGCCCGTCCAGAAGGCCCGCCGGAAGCTTTAACCCATCCCGGGATATACCAGGACGGTTCCTGATCAGGTAGAGGTCATCATCACGTTTTCTTCTGAAGGAACGTTCCTTTCTGGGGATATGGTCGGTGAACGCCTCATCCCAGTCAACTCTGGAGATCACCTCTTCCAGCTCATACGGAGACATACCCGCTGCATAAAATCCTCCCACAATCGAACCCATACTGGTCCCGGCGATATAATCCACCGGGATGGAAAGCTCCTCCAGTACCTGGAGCACCCCTATATGGGCTGCCCCCCGGGCCCCTCCGCCGCTGAGGGCCAGACCTATCCGGGGGCAAGCCTCTTCTCCCCGCTCTTCAGCCAGAGACTGGCCTGTAATCAGCATCAGGGCAGCTATGCAGATAACTGATCTTTTCAAAACTGATACCCCAGCATTATGGCGAAGTTGGTGTTCTTTATATCGTCGGCCTCGATGGTCTGAGGATCTCCGTTGATGTCAAAATCACCGCTGACTATTACATTGGTGAACCCGCGCTGATAACGGGCATCCAGGGTGAACACGCGCTCACCGATCCTGTAGCTGAAACCCCCTCCCAGCACCATGGCAAAGTCATTGGTGTGAGAGACGCTGGAAAAATCAGCGTCCGCCGAGAGGATTATGGTAGATATGGAAAGCTCTGATTCGAGAAGATATGCAATACAGGGCCCTCCGAATAAGAACGGCCTGAAATCTCCCTCCAGAGGCAGGTTGTACCTGAGAAGTACGGGGATTTCTATGTAGTCGAAGCTGACCGTAAGGTCCAGATAATCCTCCACCAGGACCGCCTCGGTCCCCTTCATGGAGTAGAGAAGCTCCGGCTGAATGCTCAGATGCCTGTTAAAGGCGTAGCTAAGATAACCGCCCCCGGTGAACCCGAAACTGTAATCAGCGTCATCCTTCCACTCCTCCGGGGTCTCGGTAATATTGGCGGCGGTAACTCCAACCTTCGCCCCGAAGGTGATATCAGAAGCCCCCGCAACAGAAGAAAGAATCAGCACTGCAAAAAGTAAAACTACGATAAATATATACCTCATGACCTGTCCCTTCTGATTATCTTAATCACCAGAATCTGTAGCCGGCACCAAGGGTGAAGGTTATCATATTCATATGCCCGAGACCGAACACACCGTTGTCGCAGATAAGCCCGCTGTAGCCGGGTGGAAATACCGAGAATCCGATCTCACCGAAATCGGTGTACTTCACGCTCGCTCCCAGACTCCAGGTCTCGCTCAGGTAGTAATCAAGCCCCGCGTTTACACCCAGCGCCACATCCTTGCTTATCTCTATCTGCTCGTAGCTCCACCCGGTGGCGATGACTCCGAGCCCTATGAATCCCCCGGCATAAAGGTCCTTGCTACTATCATTCAGGAAATGATAATTCGCTCCCAGCATCGGCATAACGAAGTTCGGGCTCCCCGATATCCTGAGAGCGGTGACCTCCGCTTCGATATCCACAACCTCTCTCATGTAGACAAAGCTGAGTTCGATCCCGTACCTGCCTCTGATAACATATTCAAAATTTGCAGTTATCCCCACGGAGGTGTTGGAGCTGACCGCCCCGTAGAAGTTCAGAAGGTCAAAGAAGCTGCCGCAATCGTTCCAGCCGGCAACCTCGTTCTCCCCCAGAGGCAGGGCAAGAAGCGGCTGAACCCTCAGCTTGCCGTAGCTTCTTAAATACTCTTGCTGATAATCCTCCGCAAAGAGAAATAATCCAGGCAGGAATAATAAAGACATAGATATTGATAGTATTTTTTTCATGAACCACTTCAGTTTTCAGCGGCCTGCATCAAATGGACCATTATTTGGAGGACATTAAGTCAGAATACCATAATTCAGGATTATAAATACTGTATAAGTTGCTGTCAAAGCGATTAAAATTCAGCGGCAGATAATTATTACGGGCTGCTCCAGAGGGCATGCAATAGATTTCCGGAACCAGGCCCGGCCAGTATTCAGCCGATCCCGTTAACTTAAACAGCTTGGGGGGGATTTATCTTAAAAGGACCATCTTCTTTCTTTCAGAAAGGTTTCCGGCCCTGAGCTGATAGAAATAGACACCGCTCGCTGCAGCTGCTCCGTTGCTGCAGCGCCCGTTACCACCACTTTATCAATTTCCGGTTCAATAAAATAGCCCATGCTCCCCCAAAGAGATTATCCGTTGCCACTGAACCCATTTTTGTTATATTCTTTCCTGTCGGCAGTGAAGCGCTGAAAGAAAATTATATGAGAGATTCTGATAACAACAAATCGTTCTTCGTCTCAGACCTTCATGGTAAAATGCCGAGATATGAGAAGCTGTTCCAGGCGATTGAGAATGAGAAACCAGGTTTCGTTTTCATTGGAGGGGATATCCTTCCCCATGTAGATCCTCCAAGATTCTCGGGGGAAAGATTCCTGAAGGGATTTTTTCTGCCAGAACTCGAAAACCTCTATACAACTCTCGGAGAATCATATCCCAGTATATTCATAATACTCGGAAACGACGACGGCCGTCACGGCGAAGAAACCCTCCAGGAAGCAACCGAGCAGGGGCTGGTTGAATACATTCACGGCCGTAGGGTTGAGCTGCCTCGCTGGCAGGTATTCGGATACGCCTATGTGCCGCCAACTCCCTTCATGCTGAAGGACTGGGAGAGGTATGATGTCTCAAGGTTCTTGGATGTTGGCTGCATCTCTCCGGAAGAGGGGATCCACTGCTTCGACGATGAAGAACATGACCTGAAGTACGGAACCATCAAAGAGGATCTGGAAGTACTTACCGAAGGATATGATCTTAATAATGGCATCTTTCTCTTCCACTCCCCACCCTACCAGAGCAACCTGGACCGGGCTGACCTGGATGGAGTAAAAATAGACCACGCACCGGTGGATGTAAATGTTGGAAGTATCGCTATCAGAAGATTCATTGAGAACAGGCAGCCTCTTCTAACCATGCACGGGCATGTCCATGAATCGGCCCGGCTGACCGGTTCCTGGAAGGAGCATATCGGCAGGACCCTGGCCCTTTCGGCAGCACATGACGGGCCGGAGCTTGCCCTGGTGAGCTTTGACCTTGATCAGCTTCAGGAGGCAACACGCCGGCTTCTCTGAATTATTCACTCTTTTTGCCGAGGGGTATCTCCCTGGCAGGATCGGTGACCGCGCCAATCTTAACGGCGTAGCTGGTTTTGTTTCTGATATCCTCGTCGGTAACTATATGAACATCCAGAAGCCCCCCCACACGGTAACCGGTCCTGAGATAATTTATCTCGTCCAGACAGAGACTCCATCCCTCAAGCCACGACTCCAGATCCTTTCTCTGGTTGTCGGTTCCGCGGAAATGAATCAGAAGGTCAATATCGCTGCTCAGGCCTGCGGTGGCGTTCTTGGTGCTTCCGAAAACATAGAAGCCGGCAACGCCAAAACGGCCGGGATCAAGCTCAGAGGCGATATGCTGGGCCATTCTCAGTCTCCACAGCCAGTACTTCTCCGTGGGAAGATCGTGATCATCGGAATATATATCTTCTGTTATCTGCTCCTTCTCCGGTTCCATGAGCACACCAACCGCCTCGTTCAAATCGGCGTTCATGAGGACCCTCAGAATCATTCCGCCGCTAACTTCCGGCACATCGATCAACCTGATCACATCCTCAAGGTGGGAGTATTTCGGGAGAGTATCCGGCAGTATATTCCTCGATCTGAGAAGAAACTTTTGGTTAAATATATTTCCCTCATTATCGGGATAAAGCGGAAGATACCTTATCTGCCCTTCCACCAGATCCTGAAAGAAATGAGTTCCGAATGAGAGATCGGGCATATAATTTCCCTTTTTCCGGGCAATCTCAGTCAGTACAGCTGTATTATTTATATCAGAATATGTAACGCTTACTCCCAGTTTGATATCCCCTCTGCTACCCCACCTTCCCGGCCCCATCAGGATGAAACGGCGCTTGGGAAGAAGTTTGTTCAACTCTCCTACAGCTCTTCCCACCTCCATCAGCTCCTCCCTGCTGGAGAGCTGTGAATACTTTTCGGGCTCGACATAAACGATATGTGTCAGATCGGGAACCCGGCCGTTTGAGATGTACCGGTGGGCCGAGAATACAATTCTCTTTTCCGGCAGGTCCTTCGGTATAGCCGCCGGAGAGCTGTCATCCGAGAAGCTCTGAGGCCTGCACTGAAGAAGGTACAGATTCCTGCCATCGTGAGCAAACTCCACGTCAACCGATATCTGAAGCTTATCCGATAGCAGGTTGAGTATCCCGTCCATCTGCTCGACCAGTTTCGATTTGCTTATCAGGCCATCGAATGTTATTACCAGGTCATCCTTCTCATAATCAATATTCATGGCAAGCGGCCTTCTCAGGTGTCCCTCCTCGTAACGGGATACCATCTTGCTGAACAGTGGCAGCTCCGAACCATGCTCTCTGATAAGATCCCTGATATCCACGGTCTCGAAAGACCTGGTCCTGAGGTTAATCAGGTCTATCTTCCGGGGGGAATAGTAGACTACCTCTTCGGGGGTGACATTTACCTTCAGAGAAGGCTGACCGGGGGCTACCAGTACCGGGTAATCCTCGCTTATCCTGTCCACCGCCCTGGTCCCCAATCCGGGGACCATCCTCATCAGGCCGTCTTCTCTCTTTATCCTGGATGACCACCTGAAATCGTTTCTGCTGAAGGCGACCCCGGCAAAAGCGGGAAGGAAATAATCTCCTACCCGGTTTCCCACCACCTCCTGAATTATTATCCCCATCTCCTCGGCGAAATCGAGAAGGTTTCTCTCGGCACGGTACTGAATCGGATCAGGGCCGAAAGTGGAAGAGTAAACCTCGGCGATTGCGTCCATCAGGTCTTCCAGCCGTTTCTGTTTACTCCCCTGGTTAGCCAGGAAAAGGCTCTTATATTTTCCGGAGAATGCCGCGCCCAGGCTGTCCTCGAGCAGGCTGGAGCTTCTCACTATCAGAGGTTTTTCATCAAATTCATCCAGCAACATGGATAGCATCTGTACTATCTCAGGCGGGAAACTGCCGTTCTTGAAGGTCCGTACTACATATGGGTATTCCATTCTTACCTGTTTGATATCCTTATACTTCTGTTCCACAACTTCATCCATGTTATTGTATTTCAGAAATCCGAGCAGCACATCGGAGGTTATGTACCAGCTTCGTGGTGTCTTTATCTCCTTTAGAAGATCTGAAGAGTCATCCGATTTTCTAATGATCTTCTCCGCCAGGAAAAGACCGGCGGTTTTTCCTCCAAGCCTTCCCCTGCTATCCTTGATGTAGATAATACTGTCGATAATCTTGAAAAAATCTTCTACGGAAAGGTACTTCTTGGCAATACTTATGTAGTTCAGCTGGCTCGAGAGGAACTTCCTGATCAGTGATACGATGACCCCTTTCCTGGCGACAGAGGAAAGCTCTATATTCTCTCCTGAAAGGTCCCGGTAACGCCGGATAGCAGATATTACCTCCGGAAGGGTTATGTTTCTGTTGGCAACATGAACCAGGAACTTCAGCTTGTCGTCAGCTATCCATTTCTGCAGATAATCCAGAATTCTCTTATCCGTATAATGCTTTGCCGCGATATGGAATATCTGCTCGCAGATACCATCGCAGAAATCTATTTTATGCCTTGCCTGTGGTTGATTTACCTCGCCGACTAATTCGGCAGCGGTTTCGCGGGTTTTTTCCAGGCAATCGGCCTCAAGGTCTTCGACCTCGGTTATACCGCTCCAGTTGAGATGGTTAAGCATCCTTTCACAGAGATTCACGTGAAGCTTCTTATCAGTATGCCGAAGAAGGTTGAGAATCACCTGCCACTGATCGGATTCATCCCCCTGATCATAACCGGGCTCGCTCTCCTGGGTTTCCTGCAGCTGCAGATGGAGGATATGGCTCCCCAGCCGGTCCGCTATCGCTTCCAGCAAACGCTTTTCATGCTTGAGGAATGGGCCATCGTCCTCGGCAGGCATCTCCCTGGTGTAGTATACCGAAACCTCCCCAGCCTTCTTGTTCTGTAGATTGATATCGGACTTGAGCACCCATGGTGTCTCTTCAAATCCATGGGGCTGATATGTTCTGGCCCCCAGTGTTATCCTGGCTCGGCAGCTCTCCGGATACTGCCAACCATAAGGGATCGCTTCGATAATCCTGCTGTAAATCTGGTCCTGATCCTGGCCCGGTTCCTTCAGGATCTCCTCGATCTTGTAAAGGCATCTCAGTTCCTTCTCTCTCTCGCGAAATGACTGAATGAGGTCTTCTGAAATTTCATCTCTGTTATCCATATAAGACTACCCCTCTGCTCCTTCTGCCGTCTACCTTCACCATGAGGGGCGATGAAGTCTCGACATGCCACAAATGCTCTGTTCTGTTTTTTATATTATTGGCGCGCAGCCAGTCCCAGTCAATACCGTATTCACTCCCGGGCCCTATAGAGAAGTAGAAAATCTTGAAACTTGTAACATTATGGAAAAAATGGGACCCCTGGCTCAGGGGAAAGGTAAGCTGTGGAAGGGAAGACTCCACTATCACCCTGGCCCCTGATATCTGATCGAATTTAACCGGTATCCCTCCGGCTGGATCTGAGGTCCCCCATCGGCCGAAACCTATCAGAATGTACTCTTTGCCTTCTGAAACAAGGGTCTGATTGATAGATTCAACCTCTTTTGCAATTTCCCTGGTATCTTCCACCTCGAAGCTCTCTGGATCGACAAAGACTATGTCCCTTACCGTATCGAGAGCGCCGTTACCAAGCACCCTATCCGATGAAAGAAGGACATTATCCCCTTTCATCTCGCTCTCTTCCAGTTCGACCCTCGATCCGGATACAACCATCGGCCTTATCTGCAGAAATCCGAACTCCGCGGCGGATCCTGCCCTCGGATCCATCCTTACGGCGAATTCTATCTCAACCATCACTCCCAGGCTATCCTCGCATACCTTCAGGAGTGTTTTAATAAGATCATTAAGGGGAATGACCCTTGATTTAAGGATCGGCGCGAAATCTATAACTCTGGGCCCTTTGATACCGGTCCCCATTACTATCCTGCCGTCCTGAGCATCCAGAGTGGATGCAATATTCCTGAGAGTACCGTCATACTCGCTATCAGTGAGATCGTATCTCTGTATGTATTCTGTTTCGTCAAGGGGGTTATATACAGGGGGGCCTTTCATATTAACTGCCCAGAATCCAGTCTGAGTATTCTTGAGCATATCGTTTATGGAATTAAATGGTGCCCCCGCCCTGGGGTATGCCGGTGAATATGACCAGGCCACTCCTTCGTCCACTATGGTCCTGCCAAGACCCAGGGCCAGGTCAACCACGCCATCTTCCGGCGAAGCGTTTCCGGTTGGATAGAAATTATACGATCGTACAACTCCGGAGATCTGGGGATAGAACCGCTCACCGAACCTGCTGCCCACTACCTCCTGAATAACCACAGCCATCTTCTCATCCAGAGTGGAGTGATGGGTCGCCTTCATATAGTTCCTGGCGCCCCTGAAGAATGTTGAGGCGTAGACATATTTAACAGCTTCCACCAGCTTTCTGAACCTGGCATCCACCCCCGCCTGGTTGTTCGGTATCATCTTAGTGCTGTAAACGCTGGCGAAAGGTTCGAACATGGCGTCTTCTAGCATACTGGAAGAGCGAACAGCCAGAGGGGTGTGCACTTCGCTGACCAGCGCCCTGAGATCGCCAACCAGTCGGACCGGAAGATGTGCTCTCTGGAACGCATGGGCGATCAGTTCATCCCTTTCTCCGGATAACGCAATCGGGTAAAGGTCGTTTTCCTTCATGAACAGATCGAAATACTCGGTTGTGATTACGGTGAGCGTTGGAATGAAGACCGTAAGCTCCGGGGCGAACATCCCGCCTATCTCAGAATCGATAATAC
>WJIX01000214.1 GCA_014730075.1 bacterium
ATACCGGGCCGAAGGGCACCAGGAGAGCTTCATCCGTATAAACGCTGAGAGGGTAAAGCCCCTGGAGCAGGCCATCTACACCGACGGATCGGCCCTGCCGGGGAGAAGCTACAGTTACTATATCAGTGCTGTCAGGGGCGAGTCGGAGCTGTTCCGCTCGCCAACCGTAAAGCTCTCTCTCGCTCCGAAACCGGTTACCCTCTATCAGAACTTTCCCAATCCGTTCAATCCCTCCACCACTCTGTCGTTCTTTATCCCGGAGAGGTCAGCGGTCCGGCTTGATATATATGATACTGCCGGAAAGAAGGTAAAGACTCTGACAGAGGGAGTAAAAGAAGCCGGCAGGTATGAGCTGGAGTGGAACGGGAGAAATTCCCGGAATTCTGAGGTCAGCTCTGGAATCTATTTCTACCGGCTCTCTGCCGGACGGAAGGTGATAACCAGAAAGCTGGTACTTATCAGGTAAATTTCAACTGGAAGGAAGGAAGATATCATGAAAAGAGCGATTATAATATTTATCTCTGCTTTATTATTGGCGTCTGCCGCTTCTTCGCAGATACCGGAGAGTATCAATTATCAGGGTGTTCTGACCGACGGCGCCGGAACGGTGGTCGCCGACGGCTCTTACGAGCTGACCCTCAGCCTGTACACCGTCTCCACGGGCGGTTCCCCTGTCTGGAGCTGCGCCGAGACGGTAACAGTCACTAAGGGTATTTTCAACGCAGTCCTTGGAAACAGCTGCGTACTGGATGTGGATTTCAGCGAGCAGTACTACCTGGGTATATCGGTGGAGGGGGGAGCGGAGCTTACCCCCAGAACACCCATGACATCGGCGGCTTACAGCATGAGCTCTCTGAGCGTAAACGGAGTGGACAACCTCTTCCCGTCGACAGGGAATGTGGGGATAGGAACAGACAGCCCCACGCACAGGCTTACCATTCATAACGACTCCCAGGTGGGATTGCGGTATAACGGTTACGACGGCAGCTGGGCTTCGATCTATGTAAACGGAGCGTCTGGCGGAAAGCCGAATTACGGGTATATGCGGAACAACGCCCTGATCGCATCCCATCACCTGGACAGTTCGAATATCTGGCAGCTCAGGTTCGCACCAAACAATGTCTTCAGCGTGAGCAGCACCGGACATGCCGGGGTAGGCTCCGGCGTAGCTCCCGGGGCGGAGATACTTACCGTGGGAGGGGCGGTTACACTGGGAAATTCAGCGGCCAATACCACCGGCACCCTGCGTTGGACCGGAAGCGATTTCGAAGGGTACAACGGCTCGGCCTGGCAGTCGCTGACCGGGGGCGGGGGTTCGCTGCCGGCGGGTACCGCCGACCAGACGCTTCGTCACGACGGTTCCATCTGGGCAGCTTCAGATCTGCTTAGAAATGACGGTACCACTGTAAATATCGGTTCAGATACTCAGGATGGAATATTACATATGTATCAGAACGGTTCGGTAGATCCGGTGATAGAATTGTTGAGGGACACCCCTGATGGCGGGGCCCTGTTCGTATATGATTCCGCGGGAAATCCGATTGCCAGTATCAATAACGATTTGAATGGAGAGGGCGGATATATGTACATTGCCAGGTCCACGTCACATCCCGGCTTCAGTGTGGATGGGAATTATAACGGATCGAACAGCACAGTTGTTGATATTGTCGGAGAAGCCAGCGCAATGAGATTCAATACCGATGTCAGCGGGAAAGCTTCTGTGGTCCTGCCAGCTGACGCTATTAACTCCGAGGAAGTCTTGAACGAGCCCGGCGTGGCCAGTAATGGCGAGGACAACAACACCATAATAGGAACAGATCCGACTACGATTCTTTCCAGGAGCATTACAGTCCCGGCGCCCGGTTACGTCCTGGTAATGGCGGCGGCGCAGGTTACCATAGTTCATACATATGGGGCTTACAGCAGGGCGGTGTTCGGCGTTTCCACATCCAGTTCATCCTTGCCGAATAACCAGGATCTCATGCTGGGATTTCCCGATGATGAAGAAAGCGGTTATTATTATATACCGGTAAGCCCGCACGGGCTGTTTCAGGTCGGCTCGGCCGGCACCTATACCTATTATTTCCTTGGAGATCAACACGACGCGGAAGCTGATTTCAGGGCCTGGGACCCGCAGCTGACCCTGGTGTATATCCCAACCTCCTACGGAACCGTAACCTCTACTCTTGCCTCAGGCGGCAGTGCTTCCGAGGAAACCGCATCAGCGAGTCCGGGTAAGACGCAGGCGGAGATAGAAGCAGAGAAAGCCGAGTCGATTGCTGATAACAATGCCCGGATTCAGCGCGAGCTCGACAGAATGCGCTCCGAAATAGAGAAGCTGAAGCGGGAGATGGAAAAGGACGAAGATCAGATGAAGCGCTAAAGAGTAAGGCCGGGGGGTTCAGTGAACCTCCCGGCCTCTATTTTCATGACAGGCCTGGATTTTCCTATCCTCCCTTTTTGCGGTTATTAAGCATCGACTCTATCTCCCTGACCTCCTTGAGCATATCCTCGTAGTGGCTCCCCTTCCAGAATACCTTCCGGCAGCGGGGGCATTCCATGAACTCGCTGAAAATCCCGGTGATCTTGTCAGGAACCCTGCCCCGGGCTTCATCACGCCCAATCTCTGCCAGGACAGAATTGCAGTCCAGGCACCTGGTAAAAGGTTGCAGGGGAGGAGGTTCCCGGAAGCACTCCAGAAGCTCCAGCACCTGCCCGTCCAGTTCTCTGCTCCCCAGAACCAGGGGCGGCTTTCCGGGCCGATCGCTCTCCCTGGTGGCCAGGGTAACCGCCAGGCGGTTCTCCCTCCCGGCATTTATCAGGAAGCGCCCTGTCTCCGATTCGGGAATGATAACCGAGTCGAATCCGAGCAGCCTCATCCTCCGGCAGAGCGATCCGAGCATTCTGTCGAACAGAAACCTGCCAGTTTCTATCATATTTTCCCCCTCACTTTTTACTTGACAGTATATTACAAACCGTTAATTATGGGAAACAATTAAGG
>WJIX01000215.1 GCA_014730075.1 bacterium
CCATGCTGACCATCCTTCTCAAGCTCAAGGGTATAGCAGAAGAGAAATTCGAACACCTCCGCTACATAACCAATACCGCGGCGGCGCTTCCGGTAAGCCATATCAGGGCCTTCAGGGAATACTTCCCGGAGGTCACGGTCTACTCCATGTACGGGCTGACCGAGTGCAAGAGGGTCTCATATCTGCCCCCCGATATGATCGATACCAAACCATCCTCAGTCGGAAAGGGTATGCCGAATGAACAGGTTTACCTGGTGGATGAGAATGGAAGAAGGATAGATAAACCGCACACTGCCGGAGAGCTGGTGGTCCGGGGAGGCAACGTATCCAGGGGATACTGGGGAAAGCCCGAACAGACCGCGGAAATACTCAAGGAAGGCAAATATCCATGGGAGAAGGTCCTCTACACAGGAGATTTATTCGAGATGGATGAGGACGGCTATCTCTATTTCATATCCAGGAAGGATGATATCATCAAGAGCAGGGGCGAGAAGGTCAGCCCCCGGGAAATAGAGAATGTACTTTATATGCTCGACGACGTGGTGGAGGCGGCGGTAACAGGGGTACCGGATGAAATCCTGGGAGAGGCGATCAAGGTTTACATCCGGCTGGCGGACGGGTCGAAGCTTACAGACAAGCAGATTCTGAAACACTGCGCCGCCAACCTGGAGGATTTCATGGTGCCGCAGCTGGTTGAGATCAGGGATGCTCTGCCGAAAACATCATCGGGCAAGATTACTAAAAAAGGGATAAAATAAATAACAGAGGAGAGAGATAATATGAAGATTGACAGGGAAGCACTCAGGCTGGACCCGGAAAAGGTCTCCGTAAAGCTTCAGGAGTTCATTCGCCAGCAGGTCAGGAAAACTTTCCGGAAAAAGGGAATTATAGTGGGTATAAGCGGCGGCCTGGATTCTGCCGTTACCGCCGCTCTTTCGGTAAACGCGGTGGGCAAGGAGCGTGTCCACGGGATAATCCTCCCGGAAGAAGACTCCAATCCGGTCAGCCGGGAGTACGCACTCAAGGCAATCAATTCGCTGGGGATAGAGTATACCGAGGTAAATATTACCCCCATGCTGGAGGCATTCGGAGTATATGAAAAGAGGGACCGGGTGGTCAGAAGCTATTTCCCGGATATAACAGAAGGGTATAAATTCAGGATCACACTGCCGCAGGACCTGCTTGAGCGGGACCGGCTGAACGTTTACCACCTGGAAGCAGAGGACAGCTCCGGCAAGGGTGTCCAGGCCCGTCTTTCCAGAAATGACTACCTGGAAATGATGGCAGCAAACGACATAAAGCAGAGAGTCCGGATGACACAGCTATACTATGAAGCGGAGAGGCGGCATTACGTGGTATGCGGGACCACCAACCTGCCCGAGACCGTGCAGGGATTCTTCGTCAAGTTCGGGGATGGAGGCGTGGATATGGAGCCGCTGGCCGACCTTTACAAGACCCAGGTATTCCAGCTGGGCGAACACCTCGGAATTCCCCGTGAAATTCTGGAACGGACACCCAGCCCGGATACCTACTCCCTTCCTGTCAGCGACAAGGATTTCTACTTCTGTATGTCCTACGATATTGTGGATCTGATGATTTACGCAATGAGAAATAATGTACCTGAAGATAAGCTTGCCTCCGACCTGGGCCTGGAGCCGGAAGCGGCAGCAAGGGCGATGAAGGACCTTAGAAGGAAGCAGGAGGCAACTGAGCATCTCAGGCAGCTGCCACCCAGCATAAGAATAAATGAATAAGAGGGAAAGGAATTCAGATATGAAAAGGTGCAGCAGATGTGTTCTCCCCGAAACATTCCCGGGGATAGAATTCGACGGAGAAGGGATTTGTAACTATTGCAGGAGATCAAAGACCCAGGAACGGCTGTCCAGGACAATGGAGAGGTACCGGAATAAATTCGAGAAGCTGATCTCCGAGAACAGGACCAGGGGCGGATACGACGGAATCATGGCCTACAGCGGGGGGAAGGATTCCACCTATACCATGTACGTTCTCAGGGACAAATACGACCTGTCCATCCTGGCCATGACCATGGATAACGGATTCGTATCCCCCAAATCGCTCGATAACTGCAGAAAAGTGGTGGAAGGACTGGGGATAGACCACATGATTTTCAAGCCCAGGATAGATCTGCTCAGCACCCTTTTCCACAGGGGAGAGGAGGAGGATTTCTTCGCCAGCAGAAAGGGTCTGGAGAGAGCCAGCACCATATGCACCACATGTATGAGTGTGGTCAAATCGATTGCTCTCAGACATGCAATAGAAGGAGATATCCCATTTATATTTTACGGTTGGTCACCGGGCCAGGCGCCCGTGGAGGCATCCATTTTCAGGAACAACCCGGCCATGATAAAACAGATGCAGGCAGCCATGCTGGAGCCGATGAGAGATATCGCCGGTAAGGATATCGAAAACTACTTTCTTAACGAAAAGCACTTCGAGATACCTGAACGTTTCCCTTATAATATCAGCCCCCTGGCCTTTCTGGAATATGACGAGGAGATCATCATGGACAGGATCAGGGCATTCGGATGGGAAAGGCCTGATGACACAGATCCCAACTCAACTAACTGCCTCCTTAACGCCCTGGGTATCAGGGCGCATATCGAAAGGCACCAGTTCCATCCCTATGCCTTCGAACTCGCCGGCCTGGTCAGAAACGGCTACATGAAGCGCGAAGAGGCAATAGAAAGACTGGAGGAAGAGCCCTCCCCGGGCATTATCAAAGCTGTAACCAGGAAACTCGAGAAATACACATGATAGGGGCAGCGCTCATTCCCGGATGGAGCCGTCAAGGCACATTTCTATTATCCGGTCCTGCCATTCCCTGAGGGTATACATGTGGTTGGCGTGTTCGATCTCCTTTATGGAGAATGCGGAGCCGTATTTCCGGTACTCAGCGGGCATCCTCTCCTTAAACTCCTCGTAGAACTCCCACTTGAAGTTGTCGTTCCCCCCGAAAACGAATATACCTCTGCCGCCATTCCCCGAGATCGCCCTGAAAGACTCCAGGAATTTCTGATTGAACTGAAGGTCGCTTCCCGCTCCGGGGACCGCCACGCTCAGCCCGCTCTTAGGCTTCTCCTTCTTCTCACCTTTTTCACTGCTCCCCTCCCCCTTCTCAGTTTGAGGCGGGGTAACGCTCTTCCCCTGGAAGGGGTTGAGTTTTTTCAGAATTCCCCGGAGCATCACCAGGAATGACTTGAATATGATCCTATGGTCGCTCTTGAATGTGAAGAACCGGTACCAGGCCTTCAGGTTGAAGACCTTCTTCAGGTACATACCGAGGTAGAACCGGGCGTATCCCTCGCTCATTCTGACCTCTTCATAGCTGAGACTGGGCAGCATCACCGGGATGCTGAGAAGAACTGACCTGTCTATTGCCGGCTCTCTCCCGTGAGCGATTATATTGGTTATGGCGCCCCCGCAGACACCGAAGAGTACTATCTCCTTATTCCCCGCCTTCTCCCTGAGCAGCTTGGCGCAATCGAGGACATCGTCTGCGAAAAGCCCGTAGCATATCCTCCTGAACAGCACCCGCTGCTCCAGGTTCTCTATCCTGCCCCCGGACCGGCCGATACCATGGGTATCGCAGCAGAGGGAGGGGTAGCCCTCACCGGCAAACCTGCGGGCCGCCCTGGTATTGAAACGGAAAGCCCCGTTCATACCGATCAGGCCTCCGTGAGTAAAGAGGTAGGACCTGTCGCCCATCTCCCCCTCCGGCATATAGAGAACACCGTACAGGCGGTCTCCCGCCCTGTTGCTGAAATCCACAACACTCTCCCGCACTCCGTTCAGGGTAATCGAATCGGCGGTAGCGGGTGTTCGGCCCTCCCCGGAGGGCTGTATATTCGAATCAGCAACCTTCATCCTCTCTACCCGCAACGCCAGCTCCCGGTAGAAACTGGGGGCGGTGGATGTAAATATCCGGTTATTAAGCCAGAAGGCATTATCTTCCGGAATGTCGACCAGCTCGCAGTCGCTGCCTTTCGCAATGAATCTGTCCACTATCTTCTTTTCCGCGACAGGCGGTTTCCCTTCCCTCTCCGGGATATGGAAGACCGCGTTACCTGACAGG
>WJIX01000216.1 GCA_014730075.1 bacterium
GGTCAGATCCTTCATGTACATGAAGAAGAGGATGGTGTCCTTTTCGAATGTCAGAGCTGTTTTAAGAGCTTCCACCTCTCCCTCCACGCTGGAAGCGATTCTTTCGGCTTCCTTCTCGTTGTTGAAAAGTCTCGATTTGACCAGTGCGTCAAGGTAGAGGCTTTCCTGGCCTTCGGGGTCCTGGGTAACCGTGGTGGTAGAGCCTGCCGGCAGAGATTCGCGGAGTTTACTGAAGGTCTGGAAATGCTTCTGTTCTTCGTCAGCCAGGTAGGCCAATATCTCCTTCACCGCCGGGTCATTAACTTTTTCGGCGGCTTTACGGTAGTAGGCCTCGCCATTTTTCTCCACGTCCATTCCCATCTCGAATACTTCGTCCGCGTTAAATGAAATACTCATTCTGGTTATCCCTTCCTTTCGCGGTATTGAAGCGCGGCCCCCCGTGGAGGCCGCGCAATTAATGCTTACAGCGGTTCAAATTCATCCTTACCTACTCCGCAGTCCGGGCATACCCAGTCATCGGGCAGGTCTTCGAAAGGGGTACCCGGGTCTACACCATTTTCGGGGTCTCCCTTTTCAGGATCATAAATGTATCCACAAACAGTGCATTCGTACTTGTCCATTCCGTTCTCCTTTCTGAAAAATGGTTGCCTCTAATCTTCCATGAAAGCGGTGGAGTCCATATCGAACCAATAGAATCCACCGGCCAGGGCGTTCTTCTCCGCCACCAGAAAATTATAATGACCTTGCTCTTCTTGCGCCAGAGAAAGATAAAGCTCTTTCAGCTCCCGGTTGTCCGCCTTATCGGCCTGCTCCGAATAGAAGTCATTTGCCTTCAGTTCTGCTTCAATAGCTATATCCAGAGCTTTCTCCGCTCCCGTTCTCTCGTTCAGACTGATCTGCTTTATTTCAGACTGTCCTATTTTTTCTTCGGTGACCCGGAAGGTCTCTTCAGAGAGTTTGTTATACCACGACTCCAGCTTATCTCTGTGCTTCTTCTCATCCTCCGCTATCTCTTTGAACTTTTTCCTGCCGCCCGGGTTCGTAATCTTATCTGCTATTGAACTGTAGAACCTGGAAGCACCTATTTCCCGGTATATTGCCTTTTCCAGAGCTTCCATTGTCTCTCGTTCGGATCTCATTTATTTCTCCTTTCGCCCGAACCAGTGTTGTGGATAATCAGCTGTGTTTGGTCTTGTGATAGTAGGCATAGGTCATTGGCTCCTGGTCCTTGAGAGTCTTGCCTCCTACTACATCACCCACGAAAATACTGTGAGTGCCGGCATCCACCTGCATCTCCTTGATAATGGTGCATTCAATGTACCCCAGGGCATCCTTCAATATGGGGCAGCCGGTCCTCTCCCTGAATATCGGAACTCCTTTGAACTTGTCGAATTCCCTGCCGGATCGGTATCCGAACCTCCTGACTATCTTCTGGTCTTCCTTTCCCAGGATCGAAACGGCGAATGATCCGCTCTTCTCGATATATTCATGAGTAAGATTCTTGTGATTTATCCCCAGAGCAAAACGAGGGGGATCGGATGTTATCTGCATGAAGGCGTTGCATATCTGTCCGTTTATGTTGTCACCGTCGAAGGAGCTTACCATGTAAAGACCGTAGCTGATTTTCCAGCATGTAGTTATGACATGCTCTATCTCTCCCTGGGGAAATCTGAATTCGTTCTCCTGCTTGAAGCAATCACGGTCCGCACCGCAGGAAGGGCAATTCTGCGGAGGGAAAGGGCCCAGGTAGATATTTCCGCATTTCTCGCATAACCAGTTCTGAGCTATCATTTAATCACCTTTCGCTCTCCAGCCCGGGCCGGTATTGCCGACGGTCCCTTCCGTTCTCTTAACAGTTGACTCTAAGATGGAGTATCCCTTACAATTTCTGACGCCGGGTTTTCCCTTATTCCGGTAGGGAGCGATTGCCCGGGGATGTATGGCTCTTCCGGGGATTGAGCCTCGAGATGTAGGATGTTTTATCTCTTATACCCTGTGGCAATCGCTCCCGAACCCGCTGCGTTCCTTCGGTACGCTCACACTCTATATGTCATCCCGGGATCAATAGTTTTCGCCCAGGATCTCAAAATAAGCCCTCGGATGAGCGCAGGCAGGACAGACCTTGGGCGCTTCGGTGCCTTCGTGAACGTACCCGCAGTTATCGCACTTCCACCTTATGGTTTCTTCTCTTTCGAACACCCTGTCCTTTTCGATGTTCTCCAGAAGGTCCAGATAACGCTTCTCATGCTGCTTTTCCGCAACCGCTATATGCCTGAATACCTCCGCTATGTCATTGAAACCTTCCTCATCGGCTATTCTTGCGAATTCGGGATACATTTCGCTATGTTCGTGGTTCTCCCCTTCCGCAGCTGCCTTGAGATTGTCGGTGGTGCAGCCGATTACTCCTGCCGGGTATCCCGCCTCTATCTTCACTTCGCCACCTTCCAGAAATTTAAACAGACGCTTGGCATGTTCCTTTTCATTGCGCGCTGTTTCCTGGAAAATGTTCGATATCTGAACGTATCCTTCCTTCTTGGCTTTCGAGGCGAAATAATCGTAACGGTTTCTGGCCTGTGACTCGCCGGCGAAGGCTGTCAGCAGGTTCTGTTCTGTCTTGCTTCCTTTAAGAGATGCCACTATTGAACCTCCTTAATTCTACTGTTGCGGCATTTCAGGTCCGGATTGTTCCATTTACTCGGTGGACCAGAGGTCGTGAATGTTGCACAGCTCTCTGGCTTTGACCTTGTCAGAGCACTCCTCGCAGATGAGGAAATGTGTGCCCGGCTCTTCGCCCGGATTGAGAAACTTCCGGTATACTCTGCCTTCATCACTTGAAATCTCGATCCATTCAATGTAGTGTTCCTCTTCCATCGGGTGTGGTGTGCTTCCCACGGTAACCTTGATGTTTTCACCCTCTTTCTCCACTACCGGGACATGCTTTTCATTCTTCCAGTCGGCGGTCTGCTCTTCCATCTTCTCCATCGGCTCGCCGCAGCAGACCAGCTCACCCTTGCCCCCGTGAAGTACTTCCACGATATTTCCGCAGATATCGCACTTGTAAACTTCCATTCTTTCTGCCATTTAAGAACCTCCTTGTGGTTTGACAACGTTCAGCGAAATATTCACTGACCTTCCTCTATCGAATTAACAAGCTCTTTCCCGGCCTCTCTGATCCTCTCCAGATCTTCGGGCTCCGGGATATAATTGACCCTTATTTTCTCTACCGGAAGATCCCATCCAATATCCTTCAGAATATCCTCGATCTCCCCGGGGGCCTGCCCTCCCCAGCCATATGAACCGAAAGAGATCCCTGTCCTTTTCGCCGGCCTGAGCCCCTTCAGATAAGTCAGGAACTTTCCGACGGTGGGAAGCATCCCGTTATTCAGGGTGGGAGAGCCCACCAGTACAAAGCGGGAGTCGAGAATATCGGTCATAACGTCTGATATATGGGACTCACTGAGATTTCTCATGGTAACTGATTTGCCATCCTCTTCCATTCCATCCATCAGGGCGCGGGCTATCTTCCCGGTCGAACCCCACATGGTATCGTACACTATCAGCGCCTTATCAGGGGATGTTTCCGAATTTGCCCACTTGCCGTATTCCTCCAGAATACTCTCTATATTCTTTCGCCAGATAATTCCGTGGCTGGGAGCTATCATATCTATATCCAGTCCGGATAAGGCTTCCAGAGCCTTCTGTACCTGGGCGGAGTAGGGAAGAACAATATTGGCGTAGTACTTGGCTGCCTCTTCGCGGATGATACCCCATTCGAGCTTGTCGTCAAAGCGTTCAGCGGAGGCGATATGCTGCCCGAACGCGTCATTGGAAAAGAGTATCCTGTCTTCATTTATGTAAGTGACCATATTATCAGGCCAGTGCACCATTGGAGTATGAACGAAGGTCAAGGTTCTTTTTCCTATATTGATGCTCTCGCCAGATTCCACCGGCTTGAGGTTCAATCCCTCTCCATAATGCTTCCTCAGACCCTTCTCTCCCCGTTTGGACGTTATGACCTCCGCACCGGGGCAGTGCTCAAGAATAGAGGGGATCGATCCGCTGTGGTCCATCTCCACATGGTTGGATACTATGTGATCTATCTCGGATGGGTCGATAATCTGCTCTATCCGCGCCAGCATTTCATCGAAAAGGTAGTCCTTTACCGTATCGACCAGAACTGTCTTTTCGTCAATTATCAGATAGGCGTTATAAGTGGAACCCCTCTGGGTGAGATACCCATGGAAGTTCCTGAGGTCCCAGTCTATACCGCCTACCCAGTATATATCTTTCTTAAGAGATGTTTTCTTCACTCCTTGCCTCCAGGCTCAAGTCTTCCTTATTTGCTTTGGATACAGTCGCTGCAGACCCCATAAAAGTAAGAATGCACATCCTCCACCCGGTGACCGCGGGAATCTATCGCTTTTATTATATCTTCCTCATCATAAAGGTCAACGGATATATCTATAACACGGTTACATTTTCTGCAAAGGAAGTGCTGGTGCTTATTTTCTCTGGGATCAAAACATGCTTCTCCTCTCTTTCTTATGGAGAGTTCCTGGACTGCCCCCAGCTCACATAGAAGCTGCATGGTAGAGTAAACAGTGGCTTTTGAGATTGTTGGGTACATTGATTTTACATCCTGGTAGATTTCATCTACTGTCGGGTGGGTTCTGTTACCCTCCATGAAATCTATAATAGCCAGTCTCTGAGGTGTAAGAGATATCCCTTCTTCTTCGACAATCGCTCTTATGCTTTTCATCGGCAGTCTCCCGTTGATTCGTTACTGATTTGTAATCATTATAATATTGTAATTGTTCACTGTCAAGGATTGATTTTAAATTACTATTAAAAGTTCTTCAGGGTATGAATACCGTTTACGGTTCCTGCACTATCCATCGCTACACTGAATTTAACGGATTAGCAATCGGCATTCAATGTTATTTCATTGAAGTGGCGTGATAGAAACCCTGTATTTCCCGGTTTCTGTTAGGATACCGTTAGAAACGCATCTCCGCCTTGATTTCCTCCTGTTTTCCCTTTCATTATTATAAAGAATATTGTAAAATGGCCTCGCAACAGGAGCGTAAATTCTAATCGTAATATATTAAAAATTAATAGTAGCATGCTGGGGTTAGCATCTCTTTCCTGCCCGGGAGTACCGGAAACGCCCAATATGCCGTTATCCTCAGCGATAAAAGGATAAGTTGAAAGAGAAGGGAAAATATGGAAGATAAGCATATTCTCGTCGTAGACGATGAAGAGGATATTACTGAACTGGTCAGATATAACCTCGAAAGGGAGGGGTTTGAGGTGACATGTGTGGGAACAGGTGAAAAGGCTCTTCTGAAAGCGAGCAAGGGGGATTTTGATCTGATTATTCTTGATCTGATGCTGCCCGGAGTGGACGGCCTGACTGTGTGCAAGATTCTCAAGAATGATCCGGATACCGCTCCGATCCCAATTATAATGTTAACTGCCAAGGGAGAAGAATCCGACATCGTCAAAGGATTGGAACTTGGAGCCAGTGATTATATCACAAAACCGTTCAGCCCCAGAGTAGTGGTTGCCAGGGTTAAGGCGGTTCTCCGGTCGGTGACCAAAAGGGGAAAGGATGAGGACAGAATAAGAGTAGGCGAACTGGATATAGATCCACAGCGTTATCTTGTTAAGGTGAATGGCAAGCAGCTCGACCTTACCTCCACTGAATTCAAGATTCTGTATTTCATGGCCAACCGGCCCGGGTGGGTATTTACCAGGAATCAATTGATAGACGCGTCCAGGGGAGACGAATATGTGGTTACCGACCGCAGTGTTGACGTACATATCGTAGGTATAAGAAAGAAACTTGGCGATTTCGGTGACTATATTCAGACAGTTCGTGGAGTAGGGTACCGTTTCATGGAGATATAGATGCGCCGGAAGCGTATTATCTGGCATATCCTTCCTTATCATTTCCTGATAGTGATAATAGCTCTGGTTGCTGTCTCATGGTATGCATCCACCACGGTCAGGCAGTTCTTTATCGAGGAAACAAAAAGGGGAATGGAAGAACGTGCCCGCCTGCTGAGGCAGTACATCATTTATGATAAGGGAGTATCGCTCGAGGATATTGAGACGGTAGATGCCCTGTGCGACACTATCGGGGCAATTTCAGGTATGAGAGTGACCCTGATTCTGCCCTCTGGAAAGGTTGCGGGCGATTCAGAGAATGATCCCGCGACCATGGTAAACCATGCCGACCGGCCCGAGATTATATCAGCCTTCAGGGGTAAAACAGGCAATTCAATTCGCTACAGCGAGACTTTAAAGCGTAATCAGCTCTACGTAGCGATTCCGGTGATCGTGGAAGGCAAGCTGATTGCGGTGATAAGAACGTCCGTTCACCTGGTATCCCTGGAAGAGAGCCTGGGCTGGATGACCACCCGTATTTTCTGGGCGGGGCTGCTTATTGCCTGCCTGGCACTGATCGTGGGAGGTATTATCTCCAGAAAGATAACAGGTCCTCTGGAAGCTATCAGGAAGGGAGCGGAAAGGTTCGCCGGAGATGACCTTGATTACAGGCTTCCCCAGCAGGGACTCCTGGAAACTGACACGCTTTCGGAGGTTATGAACGATATGGCGCAGCGTCTGGCAGTGCGGATTGAGAACACCAGAAGACAGAGAATGGAGCAGGAAGCTATCTTTTCCAGCATGAATGAGGGGCTGCTGGTGGTAGACAATGACGAGAAGGTAATCAGGATGAATCCGCTGGCGAGAGAAATTTTCGAAACCGGAACTCTGGATGTAATTGGGAAATCGATCCAGGAAGTTGTCAGGAATTACGAAGTAGAGCAACTTGCAGGCAAGCTTATTAGTGGCGAGAAGACTGAGGAAATCGAGTTAAAGCTCAGTGAGGATAAATATTATTCAATCAGTGGGGCACCCCTGTATGACAGAGAAGGAAAGAACCAGGGGGCGGTAATAATGCTCAGGGATATAGCCAGGCTTAGAAAGCTGGAAAATATCAGGAGGGATTTCGTGGCCAATGTTTCGCATGAACTCCGTACCCCTATAACGACCATAAAGGGGTTTGCCGAAACACTACTTGATGAGGGTGGGAACAATCCCGAAAAGCTGGAGCGCTTTCTTAAGATAATCAGCCGCCACGCAGACAGGATGAATTTCATCATCGAGGACCTCCTGACCCTCTCGCGCCTGCAGCAGACTCAGAGCGGGGAGGAAAGGTTCGAACTGTTGAACATTCAGGATGTTCTGGATGAAACCCTTGATTTCTGCCTGGCCAGCGGCGAAGAAAATGATATCGAGATTATTACCGAGTTTCCCGAAGACCTCCAGATCAAGGCCGTGCCGGTTCTGATCAGCCAGGCGATTTCCAACCTGGTGGATAACGCAATTAAGAACAGCGATCCGGGGAGCAGGGTGAAGATAATCGTTACCGAAGAAGAGGACAGTGTATACATAGATGTTATAGACAGGGGGAGGGGGATCGGCGAAAAGCACCTCCCCCGGATTTTTGAAAGATTCTACCGGGTTGACCGGGCCAGAAGCAGAAGAGAGGGAGGAACCGGTCTTGGATTGGCCATCGTGAAGCATATAGCCCAGGTTCACGGAGGGAGCGTGGAGGTGGAAAGCGAACTGGGAAAGGGGAGCAGGTTCAGGATAATTATACCGGCTGATTGACCGAATATTAAATCTTAATCGATTCTTAACATAACGCTAATAAAACTATAACGGGACGGGGTTAATTTCGTTCGTAACTTAAACCACGAGGAGGTACGAGCATGATAAGATGGATTAGAATCTTCTCTTTGATTCTCCTGTTAACAGCTGCTCTGTCATCCGGTATTTCTGACAGGGCCAGTGCCGGCGAAGAGGGTAAGATAGTTATTGACGGATCCACAACAGTGGGACCGATAGCTAAGGCTTTTGCCGAGTACTATATGTCTAACAACAAGGATGTAAATATTACCGTAAGTGAATCCGGAAGCGGCAATGGTGCAAAAAGTCTTCTTAACAAAATGTGCAATATTGCCACCATGTCCCGTTTCATGAAGGATGGAGAATTCAGCGCGGCAGTCAAAAACGGTATCAATCCGGTAGCACATGTAGTAGCAGTTGACGGAATAGCGATGGTAGTTCATCCTTCCAACCCCATCAAAGAGCTGAGCGTTGAGCAGGTAAGAGATATTTACAAGGGCAAATACACCAGCTGGAAGCAGTTGGGAGGCCCCGATGTGAAGATAGTAATGATCAGCAGGGATACCAACAGCGGTACTTATGAGACTTTTGAGAAGCTGGTCATGAATAAGGAGAAGATCGAAGAGAACGCGGAGTATGTGGGAAGTAACGGCGCAGTGCGTCAGAGAGTTCAGAGCACTCCGGCCGCTATCGGATATGTTGGGCTCGGTTTTGTAGACCGCACCGTAAAAGCTCTCACCATTGAGGGTGTTTACCCGGACAGCAGAACGATTGCCTCCGGTGTTTATCCCATAGCACGCCCGCTGTTTATGTTCACGGATGGATATCCCAAGCTCGGTACGCACCTGCATGCATTCATAACTCTTTATCTGACACCAAGAGGGCAGGAAATTGTCAAGGAGATCGGGTTTATCCCTGTAACCCAGTATGAATAGAATAGGATGAATAAGGGAAATAACGGGTATAAAGGCAACAAAACCTATGGTGAGAAGGTTTCTTCCCCGAATATTTCGGGGAAGAATCTTCTTATGAGCGATGAAAAAAGGCGGTTCAGACGGATTATATCCATCGTCGGGCAATCGCTTCTGGCTCTGATCGCGTCGATTTCATTGATCGCTCTGTTTTTTATTTTCTTCTTCATTTTCAGGGATGCGATCCCATTTTTCAGACTGGAAGGATTCAAGGAATTCTTTTCAAGTTCGTCATGGTATCCCTCGAGGGATAATCCTGAATTCGGAGCGCTGGCGATATTCGTAGGCAGCGGCCTGGTTACACTTGGAGCAATAATAGTTTCGGTCCCCCTCGGCATTCTGGCCGCATTGTGTCTCAGTGATATCCTGCCGTTCACTATCAGGCAGTATGTGAAACCGGTAATAGAGATGCTTGCGGCCATACCATCAGTAGTTTACGGGTTCTTCTCACTGGTGGTGTTCGCTCCGTACCTGCAGCAGAAGGGTGGGGCCGCCCTCTCCATGGGAACATGGATTATTTTGACCCCTCTGGCCCTGGTTCTATCGGTAATTGTTGGCGATATTATAAGTTCCAAACTGGGTAAGGGTGAGAAGAAGCTTCGCAGGGCAGTTTTCGCGGTGACGTTTGCTTCTCTTTCTATCTGGGGTATCTATTCATTGAGTTCATTCTTTGCCGGTATCGAAGTAGTCAGCGGCACCAACGCGTTCAATGTGTCAATCATCCTTGGAATAATGGCGCTGCCGGTGATAGTGAGTGTTTCCGAGGACGCCCTCAGCGCGGTAGGAAGAGATATGCGGGAGGGAAGCTACGCCCTTGGTGCCACCAGGGCTGAGACCCTGCTGAAGGTTATCGTTCCGGCGGCAAGAAGCGGAATCTTCGCGGCCATTATTCTTGGCATAATGAGGGCTCTGGGAGAGACCATGGTGGTATGGATGGCATCCGGTAACGCCGCCAGTATTCCAGACCCATGGTTCAATCTGATGGAACCTGTAAGGACCCTTACCGCCACCATAGCAGGTGATATGGGAGAGGCCGATCAGGTGACCGGTTCCGCCCGCTACCATGTCCTCTTCGCCATGGCTATGTGCCTTCTGATATTCGCCTTCATATCGAATATGGTGAGTGAACATTTCGCTAAAAAGGCCAGGGGGATGTCGAGATAAAAGAAACCTTCCGGAGTGGAAGATAAGAGTATGGAACTTAAGAGCA
>WJIX01000217.1 GCA_014730075.1 bacterium
AAACTGGTGCTTCTGGTTATCTTTATTGCTTCTTTCGCCGGGACCGTATACAGCATATTCCTTATCCGCAGGGGGGCTGACGGGCTTACCGCTGTTCCGTTCGGTTCTTTCCTCGCTCCGGCTGCAATTATATGCCTTTTTGCGGGAAACCAGATGATCAACTGGTACCTTTCCTTTTGCTGATTATCTGGCATTTTGCACAGAAATGTTGCATTAACTGGTACAGCTTTCGCCAGTCCTTTTTCACCAGAAAACTATTTTGTTTAATCACTTCAGGATAGCGTTCTATTCACGCGAATGTTTTGGCACATATGTTGCGTTCATGAAACTACGAATTTTAGTGCAGATTATTCTGCGAGGGGTAAAAAGTACTATCTGACCGAGTGCGAAAGAAAAGTAAACTTAGCAGGCTGGTGCATGAATGTTTTCTTTGCCGTTCAAGAAAAAGAGTTCGACCATAAGTATCGACATAGGCTCGAGTCTGATCAAGGCTATCGAGATTGATCATTCCGAGGAGATCCCCAAAATCAAGCACTTCGGCATAAATCGGCTCCTTCCCGAAGCTATCGTCGAAGACGAGATCATGGACAGGAACCTGGTAGTGGAGACCATAACCGAGTGCATGGAGCAGGCCGGTATTGACGGCAAGGAAGTAGTTACTGCTGTCTCCGGCAGGGGTGTGATCGTGAAAAAGATAGTGATGGACAAAATGAACCATGACGATGCCAGGGAAGCAATCTACTGGGAAGCAGAGCAGCATGTCCCCTTCGACATAGATGATGTCTGCCTGGACTTCCAGATTCTGAATGAGGATATCGGAGCAAATCAGATGGAAGTTCTTCTGGTTGCGGCCAAGAAGGATATGGTCAATGACTATTCGGATATCATACGCGACGCCGGCCTGGAGCCAAAGGTTATAGATGTGGACTCTTTCGCTGTCCAGAACTGCTTCGAGGCCAACAGGGGAACAGAGGGAACTGAAGAAGGGACAGTGATCGGCCTGGTGAATATAGGTAGCGACGTAACCAATATAAATATCATACAGGATATGAATCCTTACTTTACCAGGGATATCAATGTCGGGACCAACGCCTTCATAGAAGCTCTACAGAAGGAACTGGGAGTGGATTATGAAGAGGCCCAGACCATTATCAAGGGGAACCTGGAAGATATGGATGAAGATAAGATACGGAGAATCTTCAGGGAAAAAGCCGCCGATCTCTCACTCGGTATCGAGAGGAGTATCTCCTACCTGAAAGCCGCCGGGGATTCGGATAAGATAGACAGGGTAGTCCTGAGCGGTGGAGGGGCGCGGATACCTTTCCTGAAGGATATACTTTCTGAGAAACATGACATGGAATTTTCCGTCCTCAACCCTCTTCTGGGTGTCGATTATGAGGAGGGTGTCTTTGCCGAATACGGGGACCAGATAGAGGATATAGCACCCCTGCTGACAGTGGGCGTTGGGTTAGCTTTGAGAAAGGCGAGAGAATAATGATAACGATAAACCTGCTTCCTCCGGAAGAACGAAAGAAGAAGAGAGAACTTAATCTGCCTGAACTGTCCACCGTATATATGGTGGGGGCGGTAGTTCTCTTTCTGGGCGTGTTTCTTACCATAGGATTCATTCAGCACCACAGGGTCGCGGACCTGGAGAATAAGATAGAAGAGGCCAGAAAGGAATCCCGGAAGCTTGCTCCACAGCTGACCAGAATAAAGAAGATATCCAGGGAACGGGAAGAAGTAGACAGGAGGCTTCATCTGATAACTTCCCTGGATAAGTACAGGTATTACCGGGTACGGCTGCTTAATGATATAGGGATGAATATGCCCGGCAACTGCTGGCTTACCGGGCTGGTGGAGCAGTCTCAGAACAGTTTTGTCATAGACGGAGTCGCCTTCTCCAATTACAAGGTGGCAGACATTATCACCAATCTAGAAAAATCGTCCATATTTACCGAAGTCGGCCTGAAAATAGCCGAGAAGGGTACCATAAGGGAACGGGAAGTAATGAAATTCACGCTGAACACGAAGGCTATGCCTCAGTAGAAAAGAGAGGAAAATAAATGGATTTCAAGGATCCAAAAGTTCAAAAAGGTTTAATGGCCCTTATCCTGATGGCAATGGTTGCCTATCTATATTTCTTTACCTCATTTCTTCCCTTCTTCTACAGGCCGATGAAGGCGAAGGATGATTCCCTTACCCAGGAATACGATAAGATCAGCGCGGAGCTGGAGAAGGCGAGAAAGACGGTTGGGAACCTGGAGCAGCTGGAGAGGGAATATGACCGCCTTCACAAGAAATGGGTCTCCGCACTTAATCTGTTGCCGGAAGAGGAAGAGATAGCCAGGCTGCTCAGGAGGATAACAAAATCTGGAAATCAGAGCGGCCTGAGTTTTGAGCTGTTCGAGCCAGGCAATGTGGTGAAAAAGGAATTTTTCGCGGAGAATCCGATAAAGGTAAGAGTTAAGGGGAAATATCACCAGCTGGGGATATTCCTGTCCAAGGTATCCAATCTGGACAGGATTGTGAATGTCTCCGGGCTGGAAATAAATCCGATTGACAAGAATCTGTCTGATCCGGTCGGAAGGTCGGATACCATTGAAGCTGAGATGACCCTGACAGCGTATACGCTAATTGAAGGTGGTGAGGTGAATGTCGAGAATAATGAAAAAACTAGATCATAGGAATATGATTGGCGCCCTTCTGGCCGTTCTGCTTCTGGTGCCCGCTGTATCCGCGGCAGCAGAAGAGGATGATTCCAATACCACGCTCAGAACAAAGAACTACTATTACAGGGCGTTCAACCGAAGAGATCCCTTCAGGTGCCTGATCAGGGGTGAAGTAAAGGAAACCACCGGTGACCTGGTGGACATAAAGAATGTGCACCTGGTCGGAGTTCTATCGGGCGATACGCAGAAGTACGCGATGCTGGAGGATAAGAATGGCATCGGATATATATTGAAAGCGGGCGATCCGGTCAGAAACGGGAGCATAGTTTCTGTTTCCGAAAAATCTCTGATAGCTCGAATTAGTATGTACGGACAGACAAGCAGAATAACCCTCAAGCTCGAGGGAATAAATGAAAAAGGAGATATGAGATGAGAAAAGTCTTCGGAATTTCGCTGGTACTGATCGCTTCTTTCATTATCCCCGGCGGGCTTCTCTTCGCTTCCGCTCCAGGGGCCGAGATAAACGGCCTGAATATGGAGCAGATCCAGAATGAGCTGAAGATAGAGATCAGCAAAACAGGTAATGTTCAATTCGAGATATTTTCGATGAAAAATCCTGCCAGACTGGTAGTCGACTGCAAAGGGGCTACCTATGATCTGCCCAGGACGATCTTCCAGGCTCAGTCCCCCCTGGCATACAGGATCAGGACCAGCCAGTTTTCAACCCAGCCTGAGCCGGTTTGCAGACTGGTGATCGACCTGAAGAAGGATGTAAGCCACAGGCAGTTCGATAAGGATGGCAAGCATGTGGTTGTCCTGACCGGGAATGCAGCCCTGAAAGGTAAAGCAGACGCAGTTTCCGAAGCTAAATGGGAAAAGGTGGTTGCCCGGGGAGAGAAAGCCGAGATCGAGAAAAAGCATATAGATGTAGCCGGAGCGGATATGGGTTCAGGTATGGCGGTAATAAAGGTGGATAATACCAGAAAAGCGGTAAGCAGCGACGGAGATGATTCAACCGGCGGCGGCAGCGATGAAACAGTTTCACCCGGCAAGGAAAAGAAACAGGATGATTCGCCCTGGATAATAAGCAGCTCAGAGAGCG
>WJIX01000218.1 GCA_014730075.1 bacterium
ATCTTGGAGCAGTCACCGCTTCCTATCTCCACTATATCTATCCCCTCAAAGGAGCTGCAGATTTGTGGGGATATCTCCCTGAGAAGCTCCATCTCGGTGCCGTAGAGGTAGTACTCCGGAAGAGCGGTTATCTTTTCGAAGAGCTTGGATCCGGCCTCATCGTAGAAGAACACACTTGATATGCGTTTCTTCTCGGCGCTCAGGCCCTCGATTATATCCTTCAGATACTGATCCTCGAGGTCGCCTGAGATACAGCTCTTTATCCTTACCCTGTCCTCTGAGCATATTTCCTGCATAATTCCCCTGCCCTTTAACCAGCTGCCTGCGCTATCCGGGAACTCCGGTCTCAATCCGGTTTTCCGGATCACTGCTCCACTGGTACCAGCCACCGTCGAAGACCGATATATCGTCCCATCCCATCAGCCAGGCGTTGAAGAACGCCTCGCTGGCCCTCCAGCCGGTACCGCAGTAAAAAGCATTGTGCTTATCGGCAGTGATCCCCGCCTCCTCCCAGATACTCTTTACCTGGTGAAATTCTCTCATGGTATGATCGAGATTCCTGTAGTTTTCCATATGGTAGGCATCCGAGCCGCAGTTGCCGAAAACAGAGCCCGGTATCCTCCCCTTCTTCTCTATGTAATTATAGCCGCTGACCTTCCCTATGTACTCCGGCCAGCTCCTGACACTGACCAGGTTCCCCTCATCTGATCTGATTATCTCTTTTGCCCTGTCAATATCTGTAACAAGCTGAGGATTCTGCGGAATATCTGCTCCGAAGTCAGCTCCGGGGCTGACAGGCGCTTCCTTTGTATCAAGCTTGTACCCGGCGTCCAGCCAGGCCTGAATTCCCCCGTTTAATATGCGGATATCCTTCACCCCCGCATACAGCATGATGAAAGCGGCCCTCATCGCTCCCAGATGTCCCGCGCTGCTTCCAGGAAAGGGGTCCTTATTATCCGGAAAGGAGAATCTCCCGTACAGTACCACCGTTGTATCTGCCGTAATTCCCTTCTTCAGAAGGGCTTTTTTGATCTCCCCCGGGGTCCGGCAGTTCCAGCTCTGCTGGGATTCCAGGGTGTTGGTATCGATATCAACCGCCCTCGGTATATGGCCCTCCTGGTAATCCTTCCGGTTCCGGTAGTGGGCGTGGCAGAGAACGAAATCGTTGTTCCTGTATTCATCCGCCCTCTCTCTCTCTATCAGGCTCTTCAGCCACTCGGCCGGAACCAGGTGAGTATACCTCTCCAGCCGCTCCATCGGAAGGTCCCGGTTCACCACCCACTCTGCTGTAAAATCATAGTAGGCCCTGACCGTCTTGAAACCGCTCCTGTTGAACTGCCGAAAGATCTTCTCGATCCGGTCCCGGTCGTAACCGTAGATCACGATGAAATCATCCGTCTCTATCTCCCTTGCTCGGACCATTTCAATCCAGTCGATATATTCAGCCCATTTGGCGGGAAGTGAAATTGCTCCCTTTATGTGCCCGCCCCGGACCTCTCCTTTCATTCTCCACCCGTTGTAAGCGTCGATGGGACGGATATCCAGCAGCTTGAGGTGCCGGTCCTCGAAACTCTTCAGCAGTTCAAGTGTGGAGATGCGGGCAGGGTATATCGGTTTCTTTTTTTCTGACATATTTTAGTTCTAAAGGATATGTCTGAATCATGCAACCCTTTTAATTGACTGTTTACAGGGGAAATAAATTTAAAGGTTGACAGATTAGAACACATAAATATAATGATATCCGAATGCTGATTTCATAGATAAAAATGAACATATCAGGCAGAAGGAAGACACTTTGAATCGCAAACTATTGCTCTTTGCCGCTCTGCTATTACTGTGCCAGCCGGCAGATGCCCGATCGGCAAAATCAGCCAGAAAAGACCTCAGCAGGATGACCGGGATTGAGAAAGAGATGCGGCTGAAATCTATCGCGCTTCTTTCGGTGATAAAGAAGATGGGGCCGCTGGAAGAGTCCGTCTCTATTGATAAGGTCAAGCTCCTTGGCGGCGGCTGCAGCGTCTACGAGAGTATGGACACCGGCTCCAGGCCTATTTTCAGCCCCAGGATAAATGATGAGTTCATCCTCCTGGGAAGAGAGGATGAATTCTACAGGATTCAGCTTCCTGACGGACGGGAGGGGTGGATCCCGGAATCCTGCGTCCAGACTTTCACCGAGGACCGGGAGGTCAAGTCTTTATCCTACGAAGGGCTTGGTACCGGAGAGGTCAACCGGTACATGAGCGTGGCATCGGAGCTATACCATATTATAGAGAGAGAAAAGATCAAAGCGGATAAGATAGCTGCCGGGTACCTCGATGAATCTGGAAAGCCCCGGAGCAAATCGCCAGGCCCTGAGGAAGCGGATATCCTGATATCATATAAGAATATCCGTAAATACTCACGATATGCCAGTTTCTTCTACAATAAGTACATAGAAGGATTCACCCCTATCTCTTCGGAAAGAGCTGGCGGGCTTGAATTCTCCGGCTGGGGGGAGTTCCTGTTCGGTTCCAGTGATTTCACCACCAAGCGGGAGAATCAGGACGATATCAGAGAGGATGGCAGCACCAGCAATATATCCCTGGGGGGCAATCTCTCCATCAGCGAGAACTCCCGGCTCAGGCTTGGGTTCTCCAGGAAGAATGAGATTCTCCAGACCCCATTCACATCCACCGATTTCAACCTCACGCATAGCTACCGGCCCGAGAACGGGATCGGTTTCGATACCAGGCTGAGGTTCAGAAGGTACAGTGATGAGCTGAACGAGTTTAATGACTACCGGCGTCTGAGCGTGGGAGGCCGGGCTAACCTGGTAACTACACCGGCCCGGCGCGTGTACGTCGATTACACCCTTATGAACAATAAGTACAGTGAGAACGACGATGACGATTATCTAAGTAACCGTATCCGGGCCGAGGCGAGATTCAAATCAGGGAGCAGTACGGATTACGTCCTGGCTCTGAATTCCAACCTGGAGACCAGCGACGCGGCCTTTCATAAATTCACCTATCTGCTGCCCTCCTTCTCATATATCCGACACGGGAAGGGCGGCAGCACTGCTTTAAAGGCATCCTACCAGATGCTCAGTTACTCCGATGCAGAGCTGAAGAGCTATAACAAACCGGCCCTGAGGCTGACCAGCGAATCGTTCTCCGGGGGAAGCAGAAAGACCAGAATGCTGGGAGTGTTCTACAAGCAGTTTCCCGATAACGACCTGTCAACCTATATTCAGGGAAGGGGACGCTATGCCGCCAGCCGAACTGGCCTGACCAGCAGGCGCCTTTCGGCAGCCTTCTATACCAATATATTCACCGAAAACAGCGACGCCAGCTTTACAGACCTTCGACTGGACGCTGGCGGCTCCAACAGAAAAATCTACGGCAGTCTCTCCACCTTCTTCAAGTTCTGGCACAGCGCCGGCGAGGATACCGACTCTACCGTTGTTAAACCACACGTTCTGGACATCTACGGAAAATTGGGATTCATCGTCAGGAATATCCGCATCGGGCCAACCTTCGGTGTCCACACCCTGATAGCTGACGGAAGGGACTTTCTGAAGGATGAGGGAGATGTGCTGCGGATCGGCGGAAGTGCAGAAGGCACCTTCTCACTCCCCAACCGGATAAGTGTATCCTTCAGTGTCCTGTATGAGAACGGGTTCGTATACAACAGCGAGATACTGAGCGTGGATTCCTTCGGCAACGTTGAATACGGGGAGACGGTCCAGAGACACCCCACCACCTTCCAGGCCAACCTCTCCGTTCAGGCGCCCATCACAGACGCTCTCGAACTGTCGCTACGGCTGAACACCTACAAGGTAAAGACAGATATGGACGATACCATCAGCAGGGATCCCGTAACGGAAAATAACAGATTCAGTATATTCGCGGGACTGAGATACCGGTACAACTAACCCGCAGGGAGAAATGGAATTGAAGAAAAGAACGAAGAAAACAGTAATTGCAATCTCTCTTCTGACAGCAGGCCTGTATCTTTTCCCTTCAGCGGCCGGTTCGGCCGGTGAATTCAACCCGGACCTGTTCCTTTCCATGCCCGGGGTCAAGGATGGAGCTCAGCAGATTGGAAGTAATTCAGCGGCCAAGGATTTCTTTCTTGCCAACACAAAAGCGTTCGGGCTCAGTAAAACCACCTTCGATTTCATAGACAAGTTTTCAGGCGGCTCTTACACCAAGCAGATCGAAGCAATAATGACCATCCCCAAACAGAAGTGGGATATGCATATCGGGCTGATGGGAGGATACCGGATCGAAGAGGTCAGGGATATAGTAAACAAGAACAGCAGGGTTAACATCACCTCCCGGATGAGCACAGGTATGAGCCATATCGCCAACGGGCTCTCAGTGATATCGATAATGAGGGATATTAAAGCGGGGCTGGATGGCAACGACATCAAGAAGCTCTCAGCCATCGAGGGAACCGTCAACCTGGTACAGGGCCACCTGATCAGCGAATATGGCGGCAAGGCCATGGGGATCGCCATGCTTGGTCCCGCTGTAATAGGGGCGTCCCTGAAAGCATTTATGGCGGAGGCTCAGACACAATACGCCGATTACTGGTGGAATGCCTATAGCGCGTACCTGGACGCAAAGTACCCCAACCTGGTTACAGGAGATAAATCCTGGGCCGCTCTCTCGGAGAGCCAGGGTTACGCGGGGATACGCAACAGGCTTTTCGAGTTCTGGGATAATCCTTACGATAACGCCAGGTTCTACGGAAAGGCGGGTATCCAGACCGCCCCCGACCTGGCTGACCGTACTCTCCGGGATAAATTCGCCGCCAGATACTACAAGGACTACGTTCACACTACCCTCAAGACCTATTACCGCATGAAGGCGGACCGGGTAGAGGCAATGGCTTATATCAGGGCAAAAAGAGCATGGGATCAGCTTATCGCTACCCTGGGCGATGCCAGGGTAATACAGGCAGCCATAGCGGCGGCTGAGAAACTGATGGAGGACGAAGAAGAGAAGATCAGCAACCTGACTATCGTGCCCGCTTCAGCAACGCTGGAGATAGACGAATCGATCAGCTTCAAGGTCCTTGCCACCGGTGAGGAAAGCGGCGAGATTACCAATGTTACAACCCAGGCTGTTTTCTCGGGCGCTCCCAAAGGAAGCTTTACCGCCACAGCCAAGGGTGACTACACCGTGACCGCGATATATGGAGGGCTCTCCGCAGTGGCAAAGATAACTGTCGAGGAGCCGGAAGAAGAGGAAGAGGAGGAACCCGACCTGGACGAGGCGGTGGATGACATGGAAGAAGATCAGGAAGAAGATGTCTGCACCTCTCTTGATATTCCTTCCCTTCACGGAGAGATGCAGCTTCTGGCCTCCAAAGCCAATTCCGCCCATGGAGATTTTATGAACTTCTCCTCCAAGTTTGAAAAGGAGCTGGGAGACCGGGCGGCCGACCCCTGCGGTAACGGGATGATTGCCTATTGCTATGCCGGAGCTTCTCGCTCTGTCGAGAAACTCTCGTCTGTGGTGGAACAGGCCGCCGATCTTGCCACGGAAATACTGGCCTCTTCGGTATTCTGCCCCGACGAGGCATCCGAAGCGGCCGCATCCGGCTACTCCACCAAGGGGCTGATCTCAGTTATAGCCGACATGGGATACCAGCGCTCACAGGCAAGAAGCCGCCTTGCCTCCATGAAGGGACGGCTCAATGAATACGGTTGTGATGAAGAGGAAGTGGAGCGAAACGGCGAGCGGTATACCCAGGATGAACTTGATCCCGATCTTCTCCAGGACGGCGGCAGTATGATTGAAGTGCCCGGCGACGGGGTGGATAATGATGCCAACGGGCTTCAGGACGAGAATATCGACGCCCTCTCAGGATATAATATCACCTGTGTTCTATATGATTCGGGGAATCTGAAGGATGACGTATTCGACCTGTCGGTCAGCGGATTCGGAAGGCTGGGCTCAACCCCAGCGGGAGGACTCAGAAAGTTCGGGCTGAACATAGCCCCGGGAACTTACACCGCCACTGTCACCATAGTCTCTGCACCTGATAACGTGGGCACCTTCACTCTTCTTATTCTGGAGAACGGATCCACGGTAGGTTCCCTGGTCTGCGGAGGACTTGGAGACAGCTGCCCTCAGGGGGCCAGCATGTCGGTATCGTTCACGGTGACCGGAGAGTAGTTCAAGAATTCAGTCTTCCCACAAATCATATAGCTGGTCCCTTACCGGCTCCCGGTATATATCATCCCCCATCCTGATAACCGGGAATTGGGCCTTTTCGACGCTCCCTATCACGCTGGCCGGAATTTTCTTTTTCTCCAGCTTATCCATGGCATCCTCCACCCTTTCGGCTGGAACTGCCGCCAGGAGCGCCCCCGAACTGAATATCTTCATCGGGTCAACCCCCATAGCTCCGCAGAGCTCTCTGGTATCCCGGGATATTATCACGCTGTCCGGATCAATATTAATAGCCGCTCCGGAGGCTACTGCCATCTCCATCAGCCCGTCCACTATCCCTCCCTCGGTGGGATCATGCATGGAGTGGGCGAAACCGCGCAGAATCTCAGCTTCCGGGATTACACTCAGCATCTCCATCTTCGATCTCCCCTCCTCTATCAGTTCCGGCGCAACCCTGCCCTCTACCTCTGCCAGAAAATCAGTCGCGATTATACCGGCACCCTCTATACCGGCCCCCTTGGTCAGGATGATCCTGTCGCCCTCTTCAGCTCCCCCGGTGGGGATATAAT
>WJIX01000219.1 GCA_014730075.1 bacterium
GTGGAGATCGAGGACCCCTACAGGTGGCTGGAAGATCAGGAGAGTCCCCAGACCAGGGACTGGATCAGAAGACAGAATGAATATACCCATTCATATCTGGATGAGGTTAAAGGGCGAAAGAAGCTCAAACAGCGCCTTGTTGAACTGATGAAGATCGACAGGATAGGTATACCCACCGAGCGCAACGGCAGGTATTTCATCACCAAGAGGTCGGCGGAACAGCAGCAGTTCGTGATTTATATGAGAGAGGGATTAAACGGCAAGGACCGGGTCCTGATCGATCCCCATCCCATGAGCGCCGAACATACCACCAGCGTGAATATAATGGACATATCAAAAGATGGTTCGCTGCTGGCATATGGAATCAGAGAGGGTGGAGCGGATGAAGTAACGGTCAGGTTCCTGGATGTGGACCGGATGGAGAAGCTCCCTGATAAGCTGGATAATGCTCTGTATTTCGGGATATCGATCAAGCCGGACAAGAGCGGGTTCTATTATTCCAGGCACAATCCGATGATCGGCTCCCGGGTGTTCTATCATGAAATGGGTACCGATCCGGAGGAGGATCAGGAGATTTTCGGCGAGGGGTTCGGCCCCCAGAGCGGCATAGGGGCGGGTATAACAGAAGACGGAAGGTACCTGGCCATAGTGGTGTTTCATGGATCGGCAGGACGAAAATCCGAAATTTATTACAAGGACCTGAAAAAGGATGGGCCGATAGTGCCTCTGGTAAACGATATTGATGCCAGGTTTACTCCTCACTATGCAGAGGGAAAGGTATTCCTGGAGACCAACTGGAATGCACCCCGGGGCAGGATCATGGTTGTGGATATGGATAATCCGGAAAGAGAAAACTGGAAAGAGATTATCCCTGAAAGTGACAACGTTATCCGGGGCGTCTCACTTGCCGGTGGCTACCTGTTCGTAAACTATCTGGATGATGTGGTCTCGAGTATCAAGGTCTATCAGCCGGACGGTGATTATGAGAGGGAAATATCCTTTTCCACCCTGGGCACCGTGAGTGGCATGATAGGGCGCTGGGAAAGGAACGAAGCCTTCTTCGTATTCACCTCTTTTCACGTCCCTACCAGGATCTACCGCTACGACATTCGCAGGGATACGAAGAAGATCTGGGAAAAACTGGATGTTCCCGTTGACGTGGATAATATAGAGGTAAAGCAGGTCAGGTATGAGTCCAGGGACGGCACGGAGATACCGATGTTTATCGTCCACCGCAAGGGACTGGAGCTCAATGGGAATAACCCCACCCTGCTGACCGGTTATGGAGGATTCAATGTAAGCCTTACCCCCGGATTCAGATCCACCGGAGTGCTCTGGGCCGAATACGGCGGTGTCTTCGCGGTCGCTAACCTACGAGGAGGAGGCGAGTATGGCGAGGATTGGCACGAGGCCGGCATGCTGGAAAATAAGCAGAATGTTTTCGATGACTTCATAGCTGCAGCGGAATATCTGATAGACAAGGGGTACACTTCTTCATCCAGACTTGCAATCAGGGGTGGAAGTAACGGTGGCCTGCTGGTTGGAGCGGCCCTGGTTCAGAGGCCTGAGTTATACCAGGCGGTGGTATGTACCTATCCTCTCCTGGATATGCTGCGGTTTCATAAATTCCTGCTGGGCAAGTTCTGGGTCTCGGAGTACGGAAGCGCCGATGACAGGGAGCAATTTGAGTTCCTCCGTGAATATTCACCCTATCATAATGTCAGGAAGGGAGTAGAATATCCTTCCACACTCTTTATCACCGGTGATTCGGACACCAGGGTAGCTCCGCTTCACGCAAGGAAGATGACAGCGCTGCTTCAGTGGGCCAGTGGTTCCGATAATCCGATAATGCTGCTGTATGATACCAAGGCGGGACATTCTGGCGGACAGCCGGTTGACAAGCAGATAGAGGATACCGCTGACGCTCTGGTATATCTGCTGTGGCAACTGGGGATAAGCGAATAATACTGGATAATAATCGGGGTTTATAATGGCGGCGATCGGGTCAGGCCTGATTGCCGCCACTTATATTATTGAGAGTTTCAATTTCCAGGCGGATTCTTTCCTTCCAGTCAATAAAGTAACCTCGGCTGAACCGAGAGGCGTTCTCAGAGATCCGCTCTCTGAGCTTTTTGTTATCAACCAGAAGGCCGATCTTATCGGCAAGCTCTCTGATATTTCCGTTCTCTGCCAGGAGCCCTGTCTCTCCCTCTTTAATTACCTCCCCTGTCCCTGCTACATCGTAAGCTACTACCGGCAGGCCACACAGGAGGGCTTCGCAGGGGGGCATGGTCATATTGGAGAGCTGGTTGGTTCCAACGAATATATCGCAAGTCTTGAATAGATCAGGTACCTCCTCATATGGAACCGCGCCGGTGAATATTACCTTATGCTCCAGGCCCATCGATTTTGCCATTCTGACAAGGTTCTGTTTCCGGGGGCCGTCTCCGGCTATCACGATTAAGACCCGGTTCAGGATTTTATCATCCAGCAGGGAAGCCGCTCTCAAAAGGTGCCCGATCCTCTTCGATTTAACAAACCTGGAGAGGGTGATGATAAGAGCTTTATCAGTGGGCAGCCCGAAGGTTTCCCTGACTCTGTCCCTGTTCACCTCCCTGTCAGCCCATTCCAGGTGCATACCGTTCTGCAGATAGGTAATCTTCTTTTCAGGAATGCTTCTGCCGAGGAGAGCTTTCCTGCCCATGGTTCCGTCATTTAGAACCAGATAATGATCCACCGGGAAACGGAGTGAGTTGATCTGGTCGAAATTATGGTAATAATAACTCAGGATATTTTCGTCCTCTCGACCCAGGTGCATCACACCGAAGAGCTTGACTGCAGTAGGAATGTCAAGGTCCCGTCCCGCTTTGCTTACCGGTTGCACGGAGTGATGAGAAAAGCCGAGGATCAGATCAGGTTCCACCTCCCCGGCTATCTTGCGGATTCTGGGATATATCAGGCCGGGGAGTAACAGAGAAAGGGCGAATCTGAGCGCCGGTCCAGGAAGGAAGCTAAGGCGGCGGAAGATATTCGGATAACCGTATTCATGAACACTCTTTATCTTATTGCCCGGCTTAGGATTTCCGGTGCTGGGCCTCATATAGTGGATATCAACCCCGCTGGAGACCAGACCCTTGATAAATAGCAGTTCATCGGGGACTCCGCACCCCTCATCAAGAGCCCAGATATCTTCCCAGACTGAGAGTATGAGGATCTTATCCAGTTTTTTTTCATTCATGCAAGCCGCTCAGACCTTATTTGACATTCTTCATTACCGATTCCAGCTTCTTATGGTTTACGAATCCGACCACTCTTGATCCGTACAGCCTCTCACCCTTGCTGTTATAGAAGATTATAGTAGGTACCCCTCTGATATTAAACTCTCTTTTTATCCTGTCACCCTCACCGCCCGGATTGGTCAGGTCAACCTTCAGGGTCACAAACTCCCGGGCCAGATTGATTATCTCCTCTCTGGAAAAGGTCTTGTTTTCCATCTCGTGGCAGGGGATACACCAGTCCGCCGAAAACTCGATCATTACCGGTTTTCCCGCCTTTCTGGCGGCGGCAAGCCTGTCGCTGGAGTAGGAGGACCATTGAATTCCTCCTGCGGATTCCTGCGGCCCCCGGAGCAGCCCCGGCGTGAAAAGCAGAACCAGTGCGGCGGCAATGAATAGTGTGCCCACCGACTTCTTTACGATTCCGAATACCTTCTCGCCCTTCCCGCTCTTTTCTATCCAACCCAGGTGAATCCCGGCAGCGAGTGCGGCCAGGCCGTAGAGAACCGGAGTGAGTTCATCCCCCAGGGTGTGCCTCAGGAAATATACCGCCATGATAATCAGAATATATCCGAATATCTTCTTTACCCAGTCGAGCCATTTGCCGGATTGGGGAAGATGCGAGATGCTCCCCGATACCGTCCCCAGGAGAATGAACGGAACCCCCATTCCAAGGCCCAGAGTAAAAAACATCAGGAATCCCAGCAGTGGATTGCCGGTATTGCCGACATATAGAAGCAGCCCCAGGATGAAAGGGCCGATGCAGGGGGCCGCAACTATACCTACAGTGAGCCCCATGAATAGTGCTCCGAGGAAACCCTGGCGGGCAGAGCCGGTCCTCGAGGTTATGAAGAAAGGCAGCCTTATTTCCCACAGCCCGAACATGGAAAGTGCCAGAGCAACCAGCACCGCAGCCACGAATCCCGTGCCCCATATGCTCTGCATGGCCGAACCCAGGATATTTTCAGTACTTGCCGCTATCAGGCCCAGAATGCTGTAGGTAATTGATATCCCCAGTACATACAGAAGGGACAGAAAGAATACCCGGGAGGTCTTTCCTCCCGCCTGTCCCCCGAAGAAACTCACGGTTATGGGTATCAGGGGATATATACATGGCGTCAGGTTGAGGGCCAGCCCCCCCAGGAATATAAATATGAACGACAGCAGCAGCCCGCGCTGTTCGATAACTTCCTGGATACCCCCGGATTCCTCCGCTCCGGCAGCACCCCCGGAGGCCTGTTCCCGGCTGTCTTTTTCAGGGTCGTTTAAAGATCTGAATATAGCCGCGGAGAAGATAGGCCGGTTGAGTTCTCTGGTTTCCACACTCTGTTCCACCACGGCAAGCTCTACCCTGGCACTGGAGGCAGCCGGCTGAAGGCAGCTGTGATCGTTACAGCCCTGGTATTCCAGCGTGGCGGTCAGAACCTCTGTGAAAGCTTCCAGATCCTCACTTATACGCAGGACCGCACCAAAGATTACCGTTCCATGGTATAGCGGGAGTGGAGAATCACTCAGCTCAAGTGATTTTTTCTCCGGCTCTGGATAGAGTATTTTTTCAACCTTCACTCCCTGCGGTACGGATACTTTCAGGATGGTCGGAATCATGAACTGGTCCGGCGGCGACGTTGAATTGATATGCCAGCCCTCCGCAATCGTTGCTCTGACAGCCAGGTGTACCCTGGAACCGGGATGGCATTTATCCCTGGAGAGGTAGGCCTCGGTTGATACCAGCGACTGGGCGGTGTTGAACAGGTTCTGGGCCTTTGACGGGCTTACCGCCAGGAGGATGATAGTAAGGGTAATCTGCAACAGGGATGCGGTTCTTTTCATGGTTTATCCATTTCCTTTCATACCGTTCTGTGTTATTCAGGCGGCCAGGGTTGTCTATCAGGAATGCCCTCCGGACATTTTATTGCGCAATCGCTCTCAGGTATACATATTATTGTTATAGATTAATCAAAAGTTCCATTGAAAACAAGATGATAAAAGATACTGTAAATTGAGCGTCAGAGATAAAACGGAGTCAGTATGAGTAAAGAACCGGCAAGATTATATCTGGTCCGTCACGGAGAGTCGGCCTGGAATCTCCAGCGGCGAATTCAGGGTAACTACAGCAGTAACGGCCTGAGCGAAGTAGGCAGGAAACAGGCAGAACTGCTGGGAAAGAGACTGGGCGGGCTGGAATTTGAATCTGTTTACTGCAGTAATGTTCAGCGTGCTGTGGAGACAGCAGAGATAGCACTGGGAGACCGGCACCAGGTGGAGTATGTGGAGCAGCTCCGGGAGTTTTCCTTCGGGAGTTGGGAGGGAAAGCTGATAGAGCAGATAAAGGAGGAATATCCAGGAAAGATCGAAGATTGGTTCAGTAAGCCGACCTCGGTATTCATCGAGGGGGCAGAGGACCTGACCGATTTCAAAGATAGGGTGGTAGGGACACTCACCGGGATAATCGATAGGATTAATTCGGGGAATATCCTGGTAATAACCCACGGGGGGGTAATATGCAGTTATCTTACAGATATTCTGGGAATGGAGCTTGATGATCTGTGGTCTTTTTCCCTTCCCAATGCATCTGTGACCATTATCAGCCTGGAATACCGGCCCAGGCTGAGGCTTTTCGGGGACACCTCCCATCTCGACGGGCAGAGCCTCGGGTTTGACGGCATGCCCTCCGTATACGACAGCAGGTAGCATTCCGGCGGGTTAATATAATATCATTCAGGGGGAATGGGAATGCCGGTCCCATGCCAAACTCCGTATGGTTCCATACTTAATTCCACAGGGGATAGTGGAAATATTTCTTTGATCATCCTGTAGATTTCGCGGTATATCCTGAGCCGAAGGGGGCGGAAATATTTTATCTTGCCGTCTGGAGCCAGTGAATATTCGCCCCTCATCAGGACAGAGCCGGGATACCTGGTTCGTACCTGTTCCCAGAGGCCGGGCGGGAACCTCATTATCCCTATCTCGAAGCGGTATATTCTTCCTTCGGAGGCATCCGCTATATCCCTGAGCAGCTCTTTATAGAGGCCCGGGGAGTAAAAAAATGGTATTACCGGGTCTAACCTGATGCCGATCTTTATCCCGGTGCCGGTTGCGGCACTTATAGCCTTGAGCCTTTCCGTGAGCGAGCTGGTCCCCGGCTCAGCAGCCCGAACGGACTCTGCGGGCCCCATGGTCCATGTTATCAGAAGGTTATCCATTCCTTCCGTAAGACCGGCCAGCAGGTGTCCGATATTGGAGCTCTTGGTCCTTGCCTCGTAGAGCGTTCCGGTACCGGAGAAAAGAGGAAGGAGATCCCTGGTGGTCCCGGTTATATGATCGATAGCGAGACTGTCGCCCATCTCACCGGTGGTCATTCTCTCAGGCGAATCCCGCGAAATTACCTCCCGGACCTCTGTCTTGATATCCTCTACGTTGGTAAATACCGTCATCCTTTCATGCTCGAGATATACCTGAAGGTAGCAGTAGCTGCAGCAGAAGGGGCAGTTAAGCATGGTAATGATATACTTTTCTCTTGCGGGAGGGGCATCGGGAGGAGCCGGAAAATCCTTTATGAACCTGCCACTCCCCCTGGTGAGAAAGAGAGTTGAGGGAATATTATCAGTCTCATATATTGAGGTGTTATCTGTAATTATTACATTAGCATCAGGTATGTTAGATATTATTTTGTCTGTTAAATTGTCTCCGGTGGATTCCTCCGCGATCACCAGCCGTTCTATCATACAATTCACCCCGGTTATCAATCAGCGGTTACGTATTCTATCGAACAGGGTGACCTTCTCGCCCGCCATTGCAAGGGTGAGCCCTATCCCGGCCAGGAAGCCACCTATATGCGCGAACCAGGCCACTCCACCGGTCTGCAGGGCACCTAGAGAACCGAAACCGTTGATCAGCTGTATTACGAACCAGAAAGCTATTATTACGTACGCGGGCATTACAGTCAGCCTTATGAAAAAGAAGAGAAAAACCAGTGTTACTATCCTGGCAGCCGGAAATACCAGCAGGTAACCTGCCATCAGTCCCGCTATCGCTCCGCTCGCCCCTATGGTTGGTATGATCGAAGATGGATCGGATGCTATGTGCAGGGCGTGGGCTGTAAGCCCGCAGAGGAAATAAAAAATCAGGAATCTGCCCGGCCCCAGTATATCCTCCACATTGTTGCCGAATATCCAGAGGTAGAGCATGTTTGAACCGACGTGAAGAATGCTGCCGTGCATGAACATGGAAGTGAACAGGGTGAGGAATATGGGGCTGGGCCCGGGGGCATGAATAAAGTTGTATCCGGTTCTTCCAACCAGGTCGGTCATCTGCGTAATCTCGGCGGGAGTAGCACCCAGGGAAGCTATCAGGGTGGAATTGGCGCTGCCCAGGGATAGCTGATATAGAAAAACCATCACATTGATTACTATCAGGGAAATGGAGATAACAGGTTTTCTGCTGGTAGGATTAATATCTTTGAGGGGCAGGAACATGCCGGGATTGCCTTTATCCTCTTAAAAATTAAATCAGATACATATCTAACTATATTATAATATACTCTGCCGGGGGCTGTTTTCCAGCAGAACTTTCAGCCCTACCTTATTCTTTCAGGCTGTCAGGCCTGCTCCGGGGCCGTCCTGTTTATCAAAACTGATAAAATTTATATTCTTGTAATCAGTTCGGATAATAAATTAAGATTATTACAGCAAATACCGAAAAGTTATATCTGAACACTCTCCAGATAGCGGAGGTTGGGTATGAGCATAAAGAACAGATATATAATAGATAAGATAAGTATCGATGAATCGTGGCGGCTGTTCAGGATCCTGGCCGAGTTCGTGGACGGTTTCGAGGAGATGATGGATGTTCATCCCGGGGTTACCTTTTTCGGTTCTGCCAGGGCGAGAGAGGATGACAGGATATATATCAGGGCCCGGCACATGGCAAGGGAGCTTGCAATAAAGAAGTGTCCCATACTGACTGGCGGAGGGCCGGGCATAATGGAGGCGGCTAACCGCGGTGCCCAGGAGGGGAACGGGCTCTCCATCGGGCTGAATATCCAGCTTCCTTTCGAACAGGAACCTAATGATTATATCGACCGTTTGATCTCTTTCAGGTATTTCTTTGTCCGTAAAGTGGTCTTTATTAAATACTCCATGGCCTTTGTTATATTCCCGGGCGGATTCGGGACAATGGATGAACTGTTCGAAGCCCTTACTCTTATCCAGACAAAGAAGATCGAACCGTTCCCCGTCTTTATGGTGGGGAAGAGCTACTGGGCTGGTCTTCTGGACTGGATAGAGGGCAGGATGCTTGGTAATGGGAGAATACTTCCCGAGGACCTGAATATTTTCCATTTGGCTGAATCGGATGACGAAGTGGTGGAGAAGATAGTGAAGATGAGAAAGGAA
>WJIX01000220.1 GCA_014730075.1 bacterium
GGGCACGGACCAGGTCTATGCCAGCCGACTTTCCAGGAGGGTATACCGGCATAACCTGATGCTCTATTACATCTACCAGAAACCGAGGAATGACTTCAACGACAGCTATATTATGGGTACCGGATTCACCGCCGACTGGATAGATGGCAGGCTGGAATATTACTTCGAGGGTGCCTGGCAGAACTACAATACCGTAGAGGGGGTACCGGAGAAGAGTGGGATCGGTTATATGGCCGGTATAAGCTATCGCTGGGCATGGAAGTATTTCCAGTCGATCAAGGTGGAGACCAGGTACGCCGCCTATCAGGGTGATGATTCCGATACTGAAGAGATCGAAATATTCAGTCCTCTCTATCCCAGCTTCTTCTGGGGTGACCGGAACGGATACGTTAATGGTGAAATCGGCGGTGATTATCCTTATGACTCCAGAAATCCGGAGGGGAGCAGAATCTGGTATACCCGCGCCTATGTCCGGCCGGCAATACTTCCGGATTTGCGGGTGCAGGTGCAGTACATCAAGATTTCAGAATATGTAAATCGTGATGATCACAACGTGTTTGATGATGAATTCGCCCTCAAAGCTTATTATGACCTGTCCAAGCAGACCCGTCTGCAGGTCCGTTACGCAATTGATTTCTCCAACGGAGGAGACAAGGACCTTAACGATAGCGGAGTAATAACCCGTTCGGAGGACAGGGTCAACCGGCAGAGGTTCATGATGGAGTTGAGGGTAAGAATATAGTGCTTGCCGATGGGTGAGCAAAACCGGATTCCCAACTCGGGAAGGATAACTTAAAATATGGATTATCAGTTAATTATCCTGATTGCCATGCTGGCCATGTTCGTCCTGGGAGTTATCAAGCTCAAGCTCCCGGCGGGGGTCAGCCTGATGCTTGCCGGAGTAGTTGGCGCCCTGGTGGGAGGCGAGGGATTGCCATTGAGGCACCTGGTAGAGGGTGCCTTCGGGTTCTTCGAACCGATACTTATTATTGCGGTCGGGATGATCTTCATGGAACTTCTCAAGAGCAGGGGGGTGCTGGCCAGTATCAGTGTGGGTTCTCTGAAGGCATTTCACCGCTTCCCCACCCTTCTGATTATTGCCCTGGCAGTATTCGTTATGTTCCCGGGGACGATGACCGGCCTGGCTACCATGAGCATTCTTACCACCGGAGCCCTGGCTCTGCCCCTCTTGATCGCCATGGGGATGCCCAAACTGTCCGCCGGTTCCCTGGTTGTGATGCTCTCGGTATGCGGGGAAGTGGCGCCACCGATATGCGTTCCGGCGATGATTATTGGTGGGGGAGTGGATATGCCTTATATCGGACTGGCTAAGCCTCTCTTCCTGGCTTCATTCCCTATAGCGATAATACTATCTCTGGTTTACAGGTTCAAATACCTGGGTAGAGTCGACCTCGATGAAATTACCAGGAAACTGGAGTTCGGGGAGGAGAAGCTTCAGAGCAGACTGGACTTCATACCCCTGGTATTCGTTATAGTTTATATGGTCGGCGAGACAATGCTTCATGGGTATTTCATTCACCTCGGGATCCCCCTGATCTTTGCAATCGGGATCCTTATGATAGTGGGTATCAGTATCTTTACCGGTGGCGGGGTAAGTATATTCAAGGTGTCGGGTGCCGGAATGAAGAAGGCGATGCCCGTTATGGCGATACTTGCAGGAGTCGGGATATTTCTGGAGATACTGACCCTGACGGGGGTCCGGGGATATCTTACTGTAAATGCTCTGTTTCTTCCGGACGCCCTGAAGTATTCGATAGCTATGATGATGCCTTTCCTCGGATCTGCTTATGGTTCCGCTTCGATAATCGGTGTTCCACTGCTCTATGTATTCATCGGCAAGAATGAGCTGGTGGTAACCTCAGGGCTTGTACTTATGGCATCTCTGGGCGATCTTATGCCACCCCCCTCTCTGCTCTGTTCCTATGCCGCCCAGATGCTGAAGGAGAAGAACCATTTCAAGATACTGCGCCGGAGCCTATGGCCCATTATTTTTGCTCTGATATTCGGTCTGTTAATTTTGATTTTTGCGACGCAAATTGCTAACATTATATTATAGTATTGCAGGTGTGTAATGATTCTCTACTGGATATATATCGTCATAACAGCCTTTATTTTTATTATGCTGATGATGGAATTCTGGAAGGAGGATGACTGGCGGAAGCAGATCGCTATCGCTATGGTCATGGTTGTATTCATATTGAGGATACTTCAGATAAGATAGGATAGTTTTAATGACACTGGAGAAGAAACATATATCTGCGGCAATCATACTGATTGCAGCGGCGGTCATATCTATTATTACCGGCAGGCAGTTTCTCGCCAAGCACTACCCGGAGACTTTTTACCCCAGCCCCGGTCTTACCAGGACAGGGAAACTGAGCGACTATTTCTCAGGGCTGCAGGGAACTGAAAATGACTCCAGGGTTTATTTCTTTGAAGGTGAAGAGGAGGGATCCACCGTCCTTCTGCTGGGCGGCACCCACCCCAACGAGGCTGCTTCCGGCCTGGTTGCGGTACTGGTCCTGGAGAATGTGGAAGTAACCGTAGGAAGGCTGATAGTAATTCCCAGGGCCAACCGCAGCGGATTTACAGTCAATGATCCGATGGAAGCCCATCCTCAGTATTACTCCATTCCTACTCCTAACGGAGAGAGGAGATTCAAGTACGGCTCCCGTCTGACCAGCCCGCTGGACCAGTGGCCCGATCCACTGGTTTATTCTCATCGCCCATCCGGGCAGAGGCTCTCTGGTTTCGAGACCAGGAACCTTAACCGGGCCTACCCCGGCAGGCCGGATGGATCTCTGACCGAAAAGACAGCTTACGGCATAGTTCAACTGATCAAAAAAGAGAATGTGAATGTGGCTTTCGATCTGCATGAAGCGGCGCCTGAAATCCCGATTATCAATGCTATTGTTTATCATGAAAAAGCGGAGGAGGTCGCTCTGAACGCGATATTTGAACTGGAAATGGAGGGAATCAGTGTTTCGCCGGAACTTTCACCCTCCAATTTTCATGGCCTCAGCCACAGGGAGTGGGGAGACTATACCGATGTCTATCCCTTTCTGATGGAGACCAGCAATCCGATACAGGGAAGGTTGAGGGGAGAGACCAGCGCCGAGCTGATAGTGGAAGGGGTAAGCCCGGAGTACCGGATGGCTCTTGAGTCCGGAGCTCTTCAGATCGCCTACAAGGAGACGGGAGAACCTATCGAAAGGCGAGTGGCGAGGCATGTGACCTGTTTCAGAAGAGTAATAGAGGCCTATAATCAGCTCGGGAATAAGCCGGTTATACTGGAGAACCTGCCGGAGTATGAGGATATTCTTCAGAATGGTGTTGGTGCATACATTGTAGCTGGCAAATAGAGTTCCGGCATTGAAGATGTGGAAACAGACAGTTAGAGAACCTGAAAGGAGATAATACATGAGACGGGTAAGTATGATTGCAGTTCTTATGATTATGGTCAGTTTAAGTTCATTTCCGGCATTGGCACAGGATAAAGCCGAAACTGCGGCCGAATGCGGGATGAAATTTGCTCAGCCTGTCCTGATATCTTCAGCGGGACAGAGCGCGGACGTTAAACTGGTGGGTATGATGGCCAAGCGTATGAAGCTCAAAGCTGAAGTAAAGGTGATGGCGAAACCGGAAGACCTGGAAGGAATGAAGACCCTTATCGTGGTCCCCGGTTTCAGCGCCAAGGGTCTGGGAGCGGCCGGAATCAGCCAGAAGGATGAAATGGAGAGAGTGGTTGCACTGGTGGAAGCGGCAAACAAGCAGGAGATTCCTATCCTGATGATCCATATTGGTGGAAATGCCCGCCGCAAGGGTCAGTCCGATGCGTTCAACGAACTGGTAGCGAAGAACTCGAAATATATGATCGTGGTGGAACAGGGAAATGAGGATGGTTTCTTTACCGAACTTTCAAAGGAAACCGGAGTGAAACTGGAAACGGCGGAGAAGATTCCTGGCACCATGAAGCCGATGAAAAACCTTTTTGAATAAAAAGGAGCTATAATAAAATGGTTACTTCCAGATTTAGGACTCTGTCCATATTCCTTGCGCTGCTGCTGATTGCCCTGGTTCCTTCAGTCCTTCAGAGCGCTCAATCTGAAGCAGTCTGCGGCAGTGAAGGAGTGGTAGCAGCCTCTCATGAACGGGCGGCAGCGGCTGCCGTAGAGATTATGCGGCAGGGAGGAAATGCTGTGGATGCCGCGGTTGCGGCCGCTTTTACCATCGGGGTAGTAGAGCCCCATGCTTCCGGCCTTGGTGGCGGAGGGGGGATGGTTATCTACCTGGGGGAGGAAGACAGGTCGTACTTCATTAATTACTATGGATCAGCATCCTGGAATGTGAATGATCTGGGAAGTTACGACAGGGGCAGTTACAGGCATACAGCCAAATCTATACTGGTCCCGGGGACGGTGGCAGGGCTGACGCTGGCTCTGGAAAGATTCGGGAAGCTCCCAATTGAAAAAGTTATAGCGCCGGCGATCCGGTGCGCCAGGGAAGGTTTCGAGATCGATGAAACGCTGGGAGGGTTACTCCTGGACAGTGTCGAGCTGCTGGAGAAGAACAGCAACACTGCAGAGGTCTTCCTGGGCGAGATGGGATTCCCCCCCATGACCGGGGATACACTCAAGCAGCCGGAGCTGGCAGCTACCCTGGAAGAGATTGCCAGGCACGGCAGGGACGGATTCTATAAGGGAAGGGTGGCGAGAGAGATGGTGGAAGGGATCTCTGACCTGGGTGGAGTAATTTCAATGGATGACCTGGAATCATACCGGGCTGTTTTATCAGAACCACTACAGGGGACATACCGCGATTGCGAAATCATAGCCGCCAATCCGCCCCTCTCAGGAGCCAGTGTGATCGAGGCCCTGAACATACTGGAGAACAGGGACCTGAAATCAATGGGGCATTATACTGAATCGGCAGCTACACTTCATTTCATGGTTGAAGCGATAAGGTTTACCCATGCGGACCGCTATCCCTTCGTGGGAGACCCGGAGTTCGGATATGTCCCGGTGAATGGCTTGACATCCAAGGATTACGCCCAGACCAGGTATCATGATATAAACCAGTTCCAGGCTGACCCTCCCCGGTACAGGGATACTACTGAGGGTTCCCCTAATCTTTTCGACCGGAAGGGAGACAAGGACCCCAGGAAGAAGCGTAGGGAGAGCAAGAACTGGAGCGATGCCAATGAATTCGGAAAACCGGCTGACAGCTGGGGAGAGGATATATTCGACAGTTTCGGTTCAAAGAAGAAACCTGAGAAATCGAAGAGCAGGAAAGAAAAAGATAAGAATGAATCCTCCAGGAGTCCCACCGCCTCCGGCAGCTCAATCACAGTGGAAAGCCTTGTACCTGACGAGGCAAGCACCACTCATCTGTCGGTGGTCGACAGCGACGGAAACGCAGTTTCGCTGACACAGACGCTGGGAACCTTTTTCGGTTCGGCGCAGACTGTCTCGGGTGTCCTGTTCAACTGCGGAATGAGCAATTTCAGCAGGACCAGGCCGGTAAATGTGATCGAACCGGGCAAGAGGCCCCGTACTTCGATCTGCCCAACTATCGTTCTCAGGGCGGGGGAGCTTTTCCTGGTGGTTGGTACTCCCGGGGCCTCCAGGATTATATCCACGGTGGTGGAAATGCTGGTAAACCTGATAGACTTCGATATGGATATCGCAGAGGCCAATAACGCACCCCGTTTCTATACCTCCAAGTATGAAGATTACCTCCACGTGGAAGGGGGGATACCTGA
>WJIX01000221.1 GCA_014730075.1 bacterium
GTATTATCCTGGGATTGATAATAGCCTTCCCCGCCTATTTTATTTACAGGAGATATCTGCCGCCCGATGGAGAGGATTAAGAAAGTTTTTCCTTTACTTCCCGGAAGGTTTGTTTAACTTTTCCCGGAGAAAGAGTATCTGGAGCTGATATGGAACTGATAATTCTCACCAGAGAGAATATAAAGACCCTGATCATACTCGCTGCGGCGCTGGCCGCCGGGTTCGTGGTTAGCTCCCTGAACCTTCCGGGGCTCTCCGAGGCAGGCCGGATAACTCTGGGGATATTTACCACCGCCGCCATCCTCTGGGTAATGGAACCTTTCCCACTGTATGTCACCTCATTCATAATAGTTATACTGGAAGTGGTACTGCTGGCCAGGGAGGGGGGACCGCTACAGATGACCGGCAAGGAGTATACCGTATTCCTTTCCCCATTCTTTGATTCAGTGGTAGTACTTTTTCTTGGTGGATTCGTGATGGCAAAGGCGGTAAACCGGTACGGCCTGGATGAGAGGATATCACGGAGCATCCTGGCCAGGGTCGGAACCAGGCCTTCGATATTCCTTCTGGGAATGATGGTTACCACGGCATTTCTGTCCATGTGGATCTCCAATACCGCCACCACCGCACTCATGGTTACAGTGGCGATACCTATAGTGAAGAGTTTTCCAGGCGAGGAGCCATTCAGGAAGGCCCTGATCCTGGGAATACCATTTTCGGCAAATATAGGGGGTATAGGAACCCCGATAGGGACCCCGCCCAATGCCATAGCAATGGGGATATTGAATCAGATGGAGCTGGAAATCAGTTTTATCGACTGGATGCTCAGAGGGATCCCCGTGGTAATTATCCTGACAGCGGTCTGCTGGTTCATGCTCTGCAGGATCTTCCCCGCCGGGGTGGACAGGATCAGGATGGAGAGCGAGGAGCAGGAACCGATGGACCGGAAATCCAAATTCATCCTCTCCGTTTTCCTGGTAGTGGTAGCGCTCTGGCTTACTTCAAGTTACCACGGTATCCCATCCTCCATAGTGGCTCTGATCCCCTTCGTGGTATTCTTTGGCCTTAAACTCCTGGACGGGGACGACCTGAACGCGCTGGGATGGGGAATCCTGTTTATCATCGGAGGAGGAATGAGCCTGGGAATCGCCATGAGAGAGAGCGGCCTGAGCATGTGGATTGTGGACCTGATACCTTTTGCAGGAATGGATATTCTCATGATCCTGTTCATATTCGCCGTGGCGGCGGCTCTTATGACCACATTCATATCAAACAGCGCCACTGCCAACCTGCTTATCCCTATCGTGGTGGGAGTCCCGGCGGTAGCCCCTGAGACCAGCGCGGTGGTGGTAGCACTGGCGGCATCGGCGGCCATGATCCTCCCTATCAGCACGCCGCCCAACGCCATAGCTTACGGCTCCGGCCTGGTCAATGTCAGGACCATGATAAGGGGAGGGTCGATTATTACCGCCATATCGATTATAATAATAGTAATCTTTATTTATCTGCTCTTCTGAGAGGGAGCGGCAGGCGGGGATACGGAAAGGGAGGCGATTTGAGATACCGGGAAAAGAAGGAAACAGCCAGGATCGAGCACTGCGAGAAATGCGGCTCCACGGCGACAAAGAACAATATTTATTTTCTCAAGGGTGAGTATGTAAAGGTCTATGTGGAATGTGCCGACTGCGGAGCGTTCGTGGCCAGGTACACTCTGCGTGGCTACACCTCCAACAGGACCTATGAATCTCTTCTCCGTAACCTCCGCTCCAGCCGGTTCAACAGCGGCAAGAGAACCATGAAGGCCGTAGAGCTGTTCGGAAAGGATGTCGAAGAACAGTTCCAGCACGTTCGAGATATAATCAGGGAGGATGAGGACCAGAGGAGGATGGAGGAGATCATAGAGGAGGATTTCCGGGAAGAGCTCTGATTAATAAGTGGTACCGATAGAATAATATAATTCAATTCATAACCTGCCACTGAAATGACCGGCCCGGAAAATACAGCAGGAATATCTCCCGGTCAGCATCTTGTTATTCTCAAGGCCACCCGTGTGAACCGGGTGACTGCCAGGGCCCGTTTACAGTGGCGGCCACCGGCTTCGGATCAAGAAATACCTTCCGCACTGCCAATACAATAGCCAGCCTTCCGGGCCGTGCAATTGCCGTCCGTGCAGTAATCAAGTAATCTGTTGCTGTTTATGCTTATTATAAGGTAATATTGTGCAAAATATAGCCAATTGAAGATAAGATCCGGGATCTTATGTTGGTATAGTTTCTGTTCATAATCCGGACCGTAGTGGAAAGCAGGCAAGGAGAAGATATGCTTTTCGAACCTGATGAGAGAGAGATCAGAAAGAAGCAGTATATAGAGAAGATCAAGAGCAGGAAGGTTGAAGCCCTTATAGCGCCCCTTCGCGTAAAACTGGAAAAACTGGAGCGGGGGGAGATCAGCCCGGAGGAACTCTTCAAGTTGGCAGGTTACGTGGCGAAACAGGGCAGCAGGATAACCGGGGATTTCAAGAAGAGGACCGATGTCATTCTGGCCGGAATAGCGATGGATGAGAACCTCTGCATGACCACCGTGGGGGATATCGGAGTCAGCGTGAGAGTGGGAGAGATTACCGGAATCTTCTCCGACGCAATAGTAAACCCCGTATCGGGAGACGGGCTGTGGGACAGTGGCGCGGGAGCCCTGATAAGAGAGGAAGGCGGAAGCGGCATGAATGAAGAGGCAGCTGCCGTTCCGGCGGAAGGCGAACCAGTGGTAACGGGAGCGGGGGACCTTCACTGCAAGTATATCATTCATCTGAATCCGGCTGCGGGTGGCGGCGGGATTACCCCTGATTCAATAGAGAAGGTCCTCTCCGGAGCTCTTCTTAAAGCGGAGGAGCTGGAATTGGGCACCCTCGCTATACCTGACATGGCTGGGCCTGGAGTCAACATTTCGCCGGAAGAAATGGTAAAGGGAACAGTGGGTGCCATTAGAGCTCACAGAGGGGAGGAGGTCAGCCGGATTGTCCTGGCAAGCGAATCCAGGGAGACCGCGGACCTTTACGTAAAGGAGCTGGAGATACACGAGTAGAGAACGGAAAATGCCGATCAGGGAACCTGGCCGGTCCAGCAGTAAAGGCAGAGCTTTTCACGGGGCATGCCGATAGCTTCCACCATATCGTCTATGGTCTGATATTTAAGGGATGTGACCTGTATCTCTTCCCTGATGATCTCCACCATCCTGGAATATTTGCCGGTGGCATGGTCGATATATTCACTGACATCTTCGATATCCCTTCCCTCTATCTCCCTGATTGCCCTGCGGGCGGCCAGCTCATGAATAGACCTGGTGGAGAGATTGAATATGCAAGGAAACATCAGGGGCGGGCAGGCGGGTCTGACATGTATTTCCTTCGCCCCCGCTTCCCATAGTTTCTTTACGGTGTAATTCTTGAGCTGGGTCCCCCTTACTATTGAGTCTTCGCAAACCACGATCCTGTTTCCACTGATAATAGCCTCATTAGCTACCAGTTTCATCCTGGCAATCAGATCCCTCTCGTCCTGGGATGTGGGCGTGTAGCTTCGCCCGTATCCCGGCGTGTACTTAACCAGGGGCCTACGGTAAGGCGCTCCTGATTCCATGGCATATCCGACCGCATGCCCGACCCCTGAGTCTGGCACACCGGAGACAACATCTGCCTCCATATCCCTGTCCCTTCTGGCCAGGCACCTTCCACACCTCTCTCTTACCGCCTCCACATTGATATCTTCATAATCAGAGGTGGGGAAGCCGGTATAAATCCACAGGAAAGCGCAGATCTGATTCCTCGTCCTTTCGCCCTCCCTCTTGGCCTTCAAACCCTCTCTGCTGAGGAGCACTATCTCCCCCGGATTCAGGACAGCCTCCGGCTTGAATTCCAGATTCAGGAAAGCGGTCGATTCCGATGAAACCGACCACTCGCCATCCCTGCTCCCCAATGCCAGGGATGAGTAGCCCAGCCGGTCCCTGGCGGCGTATATGCCGTCCCGGTGCAGGAGCAGGAGCGAGCAGGATCCATCGATCATATCGAACATACCCTCTATACCTTCCACTATGCTGTCGCCCTGCGTGATCAGCTTGGCCACCAGTTCGGCGTGATTGACATTGCTGTGGCCAAGCTCACTGAAGGTAATACCCCGGTCGAAAAGCCAGGAGGTAATATCCTCGGCGTTATTTATGAAACCGTCCATTATAAGGCAGAATGGGCCGAACTTTGAATTTATATAGATCGGCTGTTCCTCGGAAGCGCTTATCACCCCTATGCCCATATTCCCCTTGAGATTGAAGATATCCTCTCTGAATTTGGACTTGAACTGGTCTGAATTTATATTATGTATCTGCCTCTTGAGCTCATCGCCGATCAGGGCCACTCCCCCGAAGGCGGTCCCCAGGTGTGAATGGTAATCGGTTCCGTAAAGCAGGTATTTGGAACAGTTATCTTCTGAGACCACACCGAAAAGACCGCTCATCAGATACCTCCCTCTCCCTTGAATGAAGATGATGATTTTCTCAATAAAAAATGGGATTCTAAGCGAGCGTGATTTTTATTTCAAGGGAATTTTCGGCTCGCGGCGAGCCAACCTGCCATCCTAATCAGAGAGCAGATACTCCCCGAACCAGTTGATTATCCTCCTGAGAACATCTTTCCGGTGACCGAGCTCGGAGAACCCGTGCCCTTCTCTCGGGTATATCACCAGCTCGGTCTCAACTCCGCTCTGCTCCAGCCCCCGGTAAAGCTGGTATGCCTGCTCCGGTGGAACTCTGGAATCAGCTTCCCCCTGCAGAATCAGAGTGGGAGTGGAAGCTTCAGTAACATGATCGAGCGGGGAGTGGTCCCGGTAGGTCCGGGCCGAACGGTAAGCTATCCCGGCGAAATACTGTTTCAGAAAATCGGGAGTAATATCTGTAGTCCCATGGAAGCTGAACAGATTGGTGACCGGGGCTCCCGCTACCGCGGCCTTGAAACGGTCGGTCCTGGTCACGATCCAGGAAGTCATATATCCTCCGTAACTCCATCCGCATATCCCCAGCCGCCCGGGGTCGGCGTATCCCTGAGCCACCAGGTAATCCGCTCCGGCCATGACATCCTCGTAATCTCCACCTCCCCAGTCATTGAAACTGGCCCTCGCGAAACCGGCTCCGTATCCCAGGCTGCCCCTCGGATTGGGCAGAAGCACCACGTACCCCTCGCAGGCCAGCGGAACAGCCCAGTTGTGCCAGCTCCCGTTCCAGCCCAGCCACCAGGCCCACATAGGGCCTCCATGCACGGCAATAACGGCCGGATAATGCTTTCTGTCCATATATCCGGGCGGCAGGTAAATTACACCCTCTATCACTGTTCCGTCTCTGCTGTTCCACCGGGCTACCCTCGCCTCCGGAAGCTGGCGTCCTGCCAGCCAGAGATTGTGGTCGGCCAGTTTCCTCTCCTCTCTTCCCATCCATTCCTTATCTATGAGCCACAACGAGGGGGGGCTGACTGAAACTGCCCGCAGGGTCACCGTCATTCTGCCATCCAGGGAAATATCGAAGAAACTTCTGCCGTAGTATGGAATGTTAAGATCTATCAGCTCCTCCATTTCCCCATCCTCCAGATCGATATGTACCAGGCTTCCCCGTACTCCTTTCATTGCCATGGCGGCTACCTTATCCCCATCAGGATGCCATCCCGGGGCGCGCAGAGTGCCCAGGTAATCCTTCCCCAGGAGCTGCAGGCCGCTCCCGTCAGTATTGATTACCGCCACGAACGGAACCGTAACCGGTATCCGGCTGTGCGCCTTCTTGAAGGTAAACAGAATTCTGCTTCCGTCAGGAGAGAATTCAACCGGCCCGGAAGCGTTCCCGGAAAGAATGGTCCGGTTCCCCGTTTTCTCATCTATCAGCTCCAGGCGCGAATGATAATAGGCGGAGTTGGAATTGGGTTCATCGGATGCTATAACAGCCAGATTTCCCGGAATCCAGTCTACCGCCTGAACATGAATAGACGGATCAGAAATCCTCTCCCCGGAGCCAGTCTCTGAATCGATTATCCAGAGCCGGGATTTCGCTTCGTCCTTCCCGATAACCCTTTCATCATAACCCTCCTCATCCCCTTTATTCTCCTTGGATTCCCTGACCACCGCCGCGAATCTCTCTCCGCTGCTCTCCCAGCAGTAGCCTGTCACTTCCCCGCCCAGCGAGGTAATCTTCTCAGCTTCACCCCCTGAGGTGTAGATGGTATATATCTGGACTGTGCCGCTTCGATCTGACAGGAAGGCAAGCCGGTCGCCGGAGGGTGACCAGAGGGGCAAAAACTCCCGCTTGCTTCCGAAGGCGAACTGTCGCGGATCAGGATCCCCTTCCAGATTCACCATCCATATATCCTGCTGATTCCTCAGGCTGTCCTCGCCGCTCGGGGGGGCCAGATCAACAACATAAGCCGCCATCTCGCGGTTCGGGGCGATAACCGGATTGTAAATTCTCTTTACCCTCGCTATATCATCATAGGCGAAACATTCTGCCCGGGCCGCCCGGGGTACAGTAATCATCAAAACGATCACCAGAATCAGACTGAAACTGAAATATGACCTCCAAAACATCTCGATCTCCTTCGATAACAGACCAATATATTCGGCAATATCAACCAATCTGTTACGGTAACAGAATTACAGAATTCCGGCAAACCGGTTTTTCATCAATCCTCAGCTATTGTCAAACAATATATACTAATGATCACTGTTACAGAGTGGGGGGTTGGCCCGGGTACCCGCTTTTTCAGCTGGCATCTCTTTCCTCGGAGAAGACATCCTTCACCGCCCTTGCCAGCTCGAGAAGCGATATTGGTTTCTTTAGTGAACGAGAAATACGGAGGGTCTTTTCTGTTTTACGGTCAAGTCTCTCGCTGTAGCCGGTAATCAGTATGATCGGAATATCATTCCTCTTCTTCCTTATGCGGCTGGCCAGTTCCACACCGGTCAGGCCGGGCATGGTAACGTCACTTATTACCAGATCAATTTCGTCGGGATTGTTCATAAAATCTTCCAGTGCTTTCCTGCTGTTAGAGTGGGCACATACTGTATACCCATGCTCGGCCAGGTACTTTTCGATCATACCGCTTATCATCCTCTCGTCATCCACCACCATTACCTTCGCGTCACCGTAAAGATCAGCCTCGATTCCGGGTCCCGGTAATTCAGTTTCAACGGCACCTTCTATTACCGGAAGAAAGATTTCGAATTCCGTCCCCCTGCCCGGCTCACTGCTTACCGAGATTTCCCCATCCATCCCCTTCACTATATTATGAACTATGGTAAGCCCTAACCCGCTTCCCTTCCCATCCTCTCTGGTGCTGAAATATGGCTCGAACACCTTCTCCATTACATCCCCAGTCATACCCCTGCCGTCATCACACACGCTAAGCTTTACATACCTGCCATCCTCTATATCCACGAACTCATCTCTGTTCTCATCGGTAACCTCGTATTCCTCCATGATTATCTCCAGTGTGCCTGCCTGATCCGGCATGGCCTGATAGGCGTTGGTGCAGAGATTCATCAATACCTGGTGTATCTGGGCGGTGTCAGCGAAGACAAAAGGGGCCGGTTCGATGATAGTATATTCTATCCTCACGGTAGAAGGAAGCGAGCCTTCAAGCAGGGTAATTATCTCCCTGACCGGCTGATCCAGGCTGACTGCCCGCTTGTCCACTTCGGCCTGGCGGCTGAAGGAGAGTATCTGTTTCACCAGATCGGAAGCTCTTTCACCGGCGGTCTCGATCTGATCAATAGCCTCGCCGGCAAAACTGGAAGGGTCGATTTCTTTCCTGGCCAGATGTGAATATCCCAGGATGGCGAACAGCAGGTTATTGAAATCGTGAGCTATACCTCCGGCCAGCTTTCCTATTGCCTCCATCTTCTGGGAGTTTCTGAGCCGTTCCTCTATCTTCTTCCTGTCAGTAATATCCTCCACCATTTCAATGGCGGCCAGGACCGACTGATTCGAGGCCAGTATCGGAGAGACCAGGATCCTGAGATTGGCTTCGCTGTCCTCTCTTCTCAGGGTACATACCGATTCATGCACTCCCCCGTCATTGAATGTCCTGTCCAGCGGGTTCTCCGAATCGAATCTGTCCGGTCCGTGATCTCGTTCTATGAGGCGGCATACCGCAAGGCCGCCTGATCCGGCCTCCGGAAAAATTTCCTTCATACTGCTGTTCAGCTCTACCATTTCCATATCCGGGGTTACCAGGGATATCCCGATCTCCAGGTTGTCCAGGATACTCCAGTACTTCTGCTCGCTCTCCCGGAGTGCCTGTTCAACTTTTATCCTGTCCTCTATCTGCTTCTCCAGCCTGGTATTCATGCTGTCCAGCTCAGCGTTGTGGCGCCTGATCGATCCGGTACGCATCCTGTATATGAGTATCAGAAGAAGCACAACGGCGGCCAGAAGCGCGATCCTGAAGGGCGCCGCCTGCCAGAGGGGAGGGGCAATGGAGATTCTCATGGAGGCGCCACTTTCATTCCATACCCCGTCGGCGTTCGCCGCTTTGACTATCATTCGGTAATCTCCCGGCTGCAGCGATGTAAAGGTAGCCTGGTTATGGTTACCGCTCTGTCGCCATTCCTCGTCCAACCCTTCCAGCCTGTAGGCGTACCTGTTATTGGAGGGACTGGTGAAGTTGAGGGCGGCGAAACTGAATGTCACTATCTTGTCTCTGTGATCAAGCTCCAGCCTTTCGGTAGAGATTATCGGATTATTCAGTATCTGATTTCCCCCCAGGGTATCACCGGGGGAGATCCTCCTGTTGAATATCTTGAGTTCCGTGAAAACAACTGGAGGAGGATGGGGATCGTCGCGAATATTACCGGGATCTATAATATTGA
>WJIX01000222.1 GCA_014730075.1 bacterium
ACCATAACCTGTATATCGGCCCTTACCTGGCTGCCATGATTGGTAAGCAGCTCGAATTCGAACCTTTCGCCCCCGCGGTCGAGGAAACCGTCACCGTCGGTATCCTCGAAACCTTCCTCCCTGAGAAGCTCTGTTGCCCTTTCAGGGTCATAGGGCAGAGGATCAATGTCGGGATTGTACGCCCAGATGAGAGGAATAAAGGGGCTTACACACTCCTCAGCGTAACCGTATTTGGCGTTATCGATTATCTTCTTTCTGTCTATCGCCATGGTGAGCGCCCTTCTGACCGGCACCGAACCGAAGGGCTCCAGGGCCCCATTCCACCCAATATAGTTATAACCCCTGCCAAGAAAATCGTATACCTTCAGCTCCGGATTGTCCCTGATAATGTTGTCGATCTGGTCTTCAGGCACCGCCTCCATGCAGTCCACCTCTCCATGCCGCAGCTGGGTTACCAGGGTTACCTGATCCGGGATAATCTTGAAGATCACCCTCTCGAGGCGGGGTATATCCTCTTCGTAATATTTCGGATTAGCCTTAAGCACCAGTTTCTGTCCCCTATCCCACTCGTCGATCATGAACGGGCCTGTTACCGGGAAACGCTCCACCGGCATGCCCCCCAGCTCCTCCCGGGGGATATCCGCGATAATATGAGCCGGCATTATGGGACCGTCCCTGGCATCCATTACCTGGTAGGGATAGACCTTGTTAAAGTGGTATACCACAGTGTGAGGATCCAGAACCTCCACGCTGTCGATATGCTCCTTGAGATGCCTTCCGCTCCAGCCTGTTTCCGGGTCCTTCTGCACCCTGAAGGTCTCCAGGATATCCCTGGCCGTAAATTCAACTCCATCGCTCCAGTAAACGCCCTCTCTCAGTCGAAAGGTCAGCTTCGCTCTGTCCTTGGAAAACTGGTATGTAGTAGCCAGCCTGGGCTCGAAAGTCATGAAATCATCATTCTCATCCAAAAGGCAGAGAAAGAGCTGCTCATAGATATCCCTGGCGTGGGCGTCAGTAGTACTCATCGGGTTGAGTCCTTCATAGTTGCTCATCTCTCCCACTATCAGCGTACTCTTCCTGACTGCACGCTCCCTCTCACCGGAACAGGAGATCAAAAGAGCAATAACAGAAAGAATCAGAATTACCAGCGCCGGACTGACAGCCTTCTTTGTGAACATAATCCTCTCCTTGGCACACCCCGTGTACGAATATCAATACCGCAGGGAAAAAACAGATCGATCTCTTTTCATAATTCTAATTCATAAGTATGAATATCCCAAAGAAATTATTTGAATGATGGGGCAGAGAAATTACCTCTTGATAATACCTGGCTGGTGGCATAGAAATTGAATAGGGACTGCAGGTGAGGTCCGGAACAGCAGATTCCGGGTAATTTTTTCCCATGACCTGTTAAAGAAGGGGGCACGAATCATGAAAAGGAAAATAATCCAGTTAATGGCCGCGGTGTTGATGATAACCGTTATAGGCTGCAGCGAGGAGGATAAGAATGACTCAGTTGTACCGGAGCAGGATACCGATCCTCCCGGTATATCGGCGACCTTCCCCGCTGACAGCGCAACCGATGTGACCAGATCGGGGCCTTTCTGGGTACTCTTCGATGAGAGCATGAATGAGCAGTCAGTTGAGGATACCTGTACATTCATCCCGGCAGTGGGAATGGTATTCTATGACAATTACTGGAATGGCGACACTCTCTTCTTCTCCCCGAATTCGATCCTGACCGGCGGAACCAATCACATGATCACCATCGGTGCAGGGAGCAAGGACCTGGCCGGCAACAGGATGGGAACCGATTACGAGCTGTTCTTTACCACTACCAGCGAAGAGGATACCGACCCGCCGCAGGTAGTATCAACCAGCCCCCTGGACGGGGCCACCGGGGTTACCCCCACCATAGATATCGAGATCACTTTCAACGAACCGGTACAGGCGCCCTCCTACGACTGGGATACCCAGGGCTTTTTCTCCATCTCGCCGGAGTATCCGGAAGGCGGCTACATCCTTACTCAAGGGAACACACTCATCCTCGGACAGGTAGAGCTGGACCAGGATACCGAGGTTACGGTCAGCATCTCCGATGTAACCGACCTGGCGGGAAATCCCCTTGCATCGATGTATACATTCAGCTTTGAGACGGCAGTTGACAATACCAGGCCTTATCTTGTCAGCTCAAATCCCTCAAACGGATCAACGGGGATCCCACCCTCGATCAATCAGCTGGAACTGGTTTTCAGCGAACCGATGAACCAGAATATCGAACCGGACAGCGTGGATGCCAGGATTATAAACGCGGTGACCGCCACCAACAGCGATCCGGAATGGGACTCTGCCGACAGCGTATTAACTATCAACCTCAATCAGGATGTGATAGGAACCGGAACCACATACTGGGTATACTTCATGGACGCAATGGACAAGGCAGGCAACTATATAGATCCCAATCCGACCTACTACCGGTTCACCACTGCGGGGACTGCCGATTATTTCCCGGTCGAGGAGGATCTCTACTGGTACTTCAACTGCACTGACAGCGTCCCGAATTACTGGGAAGAAATCAAGTATGTAGATAATTACAATCCTGCCAGCGGAACATTCGATCTTATAACCCTGGATGTTGACTTCGGGGTTGATACCTCCGAAGTATGGCATATGCAGAAGACTCCCTCCTCGCTGCTGTTCCTGAGTCTCAGGCAGTATGAGGAAGGGAATTACCAGGAAACCTGGACATGGGCAACCCCCCTGGAGTACATGAAGCTGCCCCTGCAGGACCACCTGGGTGAATCATGGAGCTTCTCCACCACCTTCGAGGTTGGCGGAGAGACAGCAGATATCTCAGGTACTGTTACCCTGGGAGATCAGTTTGAGATCATGCCCGCGGATCCGGAGAGCGAGTTTGCGGGAGGCTCCTTCCACGAATGCATACTGCACATGCTGGAAGTGGAAATGTCCGCCGGAGAAGAGACCATGTCCATTGAGGAACAGAAATGGTTTGCGCCCGCCTTCGGCTGCTTCAAATCGATAAGCGCGGAGGTTGGCAGCGACACCACCCAATGCGAGCTGCTGTACTGGGGACCGGACCTTTAAACACCAGGGCCTGAAGGCCGGCCAGATAATGGCCGGCCTTTTTTTTATGGACAGAATGATACTCCGGTGATAAACAGGAAGAATATATTCGGAAGTTAAGGAGAAGAATGGTCCTGACCGGCTCAGAAAGAATCGCCTCGGGGGATTACCTGATCCCTGAAGGCACCCGGGCAGCGCTGCTGGCCAATCCCGCCTCAGTCAGCTCCTTCCTGGCACATACCGCCGATATCCTTATCCGTGGAGGAATCAGTCTGAAGGCGGTCTTCGGACCCCAGCACGGGTTCCGTGGAGAAACCCAGGCCAATATGATCGAATGGGCAAGTTATACCGATCCCGCCACCGGGATCCCGGTATACTCACTCTACGGAGAACAACGCTCCCCCACAACGGAGATGCTGGAGGGGATCGAACTGATGGTTATCGACCTCCAGGATGTGGGCACCCGCTGCTACACATATATCTGGACAGCGGTGCTGATGATGGAAAAGTGCGCCGGGCTATCGATCCCGGTACTGGTACTGGACAGGCCGAACCCTATAGGTGGCGAATCTGTTGAGGGACCGCTGATCGATGAGGATTACTTCTCCTTCGTGGGACTGTTCCCCCTCCCCATCAGACACGGGCTGACCATGGCGGAAATACTGAAAATGGTGAATCAGGAAAGGGGAATAGGATGCAGCCTCCAGACGGTTTGCTGCCGGGGCTGGAGCAGAGATATCTATTTCCGGGAGACCGGCCTCCCCTGGATACTCCCTTCGCCGAACATGCCCTCTCCGGATACCGCCCTTCTCTATCCCGGCACGGTGATGCTGGAGGGTACCAATATCTCTGAGGGCAGGGGGACAACTCTTCCATTCCAGATAATCGGAGCGCCCTTTATAGATCCCGCAATCCTGAGCGAACAACTCTCCGCGAGGGAGCTGGCGGGAGCTGCATTCCGGCCGGTTTATTTCAAACCCACCTGGGATAAATACACCGGAGAGGTATGCGGGGGGGTTCAGATTCACGTACTGGACCGGGAAATATTCCAGCCTGTCAGGACAGGAGTACACATCATCGACGCTCTCTCCCGGATCTGTCCGGACCACTTTCAGTTCATTCCACCACCTTACGAATATGAAGAGGAACATATGCCGATAGATATAATATCCGGAGGAGACCGGCTGAGAAGAAGCATCCAGCGGGGATTTGAACCTGGCCGGATATTCGAAGAGTGGGAAGATCAGGAGAAGAACTTCACCCTAGCCAGAGAGAGATTCACAATTTACTGAGATGAGCATGCGGGAGAGTATAAACAAGATCTGTGGCGTGATCCTGGCAGCCGGATACGGGACCAGGATGAGACCGCTGACCGATACCATTCCCAAACCGCTGGTGCCGGTAATGGGCAGGGTTCTGCTGGAGATAATTCTCAGCAAAATGGCCAGGAGCGGCGCGGGCGGAATTCACGCCAATATTCACCACCTTGCTGATTCGTTCAACCAGACAGCTTTTGAACCGGGAGTACCGCTGAAGTTTCACTTCGAACAGGAAATACTTGGAACCGGCGGGGGCATAGGAAATATGGGTCCGGATATCGGTGAAAATGACCTGATACTCATTCACAATTCAGATATCATATCAAATGTAGAATTCCTTCCCGCCATTGATTTCCACCTTCAGAAGAATGCACTCTTTACCATGATACTGCTGGCAGACCGCCTCGGCCGAACAGGCCCCGGCGCGAAGAGGCTTCCCCCCCCATCAGTTCATATTTCAGATTCTGCGGAAGTGCTCAGAATCGGTCCTGATCCCTCCCGGGGAGGGAACGTATTAGGTTATACCGGGATGGCGGTGGTCTCCGCGGAAGCTCTGAGCTACTTCCCCGCCGGCAGAAAGGCAGGCCTGGTTGATATTCTGCGCCGCATGATCAGGGAGCGGGCGGGGTCGGTAGCAGGATATGATGCCTCGGAGCACAACCGCGATGCGGTGTGGGCTGAAACGGGGACCCCGGAAGGTTACCTGGACCTTCACTCGAGAATACTGCTGGAGGGGATTGAGTTTGACAGGGAACTGAAACCTCCACCCCTTCCCCTTCATGTTGCTGAAGGGGCCAAAATAGGAAGAGACACAAGGTGGAAGGGTTTTCTGGAAGTTGGTGAGGGGGCGGTGGTGGGAAGGAATTCGGTCCTGGAAAATTGTGTGATTTTTCCCCAGACAGTACTTGAAAGCGGGACTGAAGCGGAGTACTCTATCTTTTTTCCGGGTGGAATACTGAAGGCTGGTACAGTATGAATATGAACATTGCGGAGCTGGTCGCTCATGCCCTGGACCTGACCGCCGAAATTCCTGGGGGGTCCCTGAAGCCCAACGCCCGGGCAGTCCCATTTACCGCCGGCGGAAGCGGCCGATACTTTCTCAGACTCAGCGACGGGGACAGGTCGGTGGTTTCCCTTATAGAACCTTCCAACACCGAAGAGCTTAAGAGATATTACTCCATCGGCACCTTCCTGAAGGATAACGGGATCGGCGTACCGGAGATATATCTATTCGACAGGAAAAAGGGAATCCTGCTGATGGAAGACCTGGGGGATACAACCCTGGAGAAGATGTGGATAAGGGGAAACGGCGTGATCAGTATCTACAGGATGTGCCTTGACCTGCTCTGCCGTATGCAGGTTGCTGTCACCGGGAAGATTGGGCTGGAGGCTTCGCCTCACCTGGAAAGGTTCGGTAGAGACCAGTTCCTGGAAGAGACCGATTACTTTGAGAGGGAGTTCATGCAAAGGTTCAAGCCTGATATTTCCCCCTCCGACTGGGAGAGGGAAAGAGCAAAACTGGCCGATGAACTCTCGGCGGAACCGGCAGTATTCATGCACAGGGATTACCAGAGCAGAAATATCATAATAAGCTGCAATGAGCCCCGATTGATAGATTTTCAGACATCGTACCAGGGGCCATCTTTTTATGACGCGGCCTCACTGCTGAAAGACCCCTACGTTTCACTGCCGGAGAAGACGGAAAGCACCCTTCTGGAACATTACTACCGGAAACTATCCGCCGAAGGGGGAGATAACGGATACCGATTTGCTGATTTCAGACATCTCTATACCACCGCGGGGATTCAGAGGAACCTGCAGGCCCTGGCGGCATACGCCAAACTTGGGTTTGGTGACGGAAAAACCAGGTTCCTGCGATCGATTCATCCCGCCCTGATGCTACTGGAGCGGGGAGCCAGAGAAAATGGATCATACCCTGGAATCAGAAAAATGGCTCTTTCCTTCCTGAATGAAATCAGCGAAAGTGATCTTATTCGTGATAATTGACAGCGGCACTGCTATCAGTCCTCAATCAGCTTGAACACGCTGTCATGCTCTCTCACCCGGTCCTTGACCTTTATACCCACACTGTCGCCCTTTCCAGCTTCTTCCACCGATTCATTCTCTATCTGCATCGACGAAATCTCCTGGGTGAAATCGGTGGTATGGCCTTTGAAGTGGAGGGTATCACCCACTTTGAGATCACCCGTGAGGTTGAGAGCGACTACACCTATATGGGCAAAATAATCAGCCACAGTGGCGACTTCGATTTCTTTCATCCTGATTACCCCCTTTTCAGAGCAAAACCGAAAACCACTGGAATCGTAGATGAAATAACCGGCAGGTTCAAGGGTAAAGTGAAGCCTCGGGGAC
>WJIX01000012.1 GCA_014730075.1 bacterium
ACATTAGCATGAACATTATTAATGACAAAAAATACCCGGTCCCGATCAGAATATCAGCTGTAATTCTTGTTTTTGTAGTCGTTATTCTCCTGCCGCAATCCGCTCAGGTGGCAGATAGAGAGAGAGTACTCACCATAAAGGGGGTCAGTTACCGCTACAGCCCGGAAACGGTTATAAAAGAGTCCTTTTCTGAGGATGATACCGTTACCGTAACTATTGACGGGCGAAGAATAGAACGGGGCATCGCCGGTGAAATTGCGGCAACTGGCATAGAAATAACTAATTACAGCACCGGGAACCATACCATGGTCATCTCGGGCGGGGGCGGGAGCGTGGATGTTGCAATCTTCACCATACATGGGCTTCTTGCTGTCATCCCCCCCCTGGTGGCGATTATCTTTGCCCTGATCTTCAGGCAGGTGGTTATAGCCCTCCTGGCCGGTGTCTGGATAGGGTCCTTCATTATCAGCGGGTACAGCCCCCTCTTCTCCCTTCTCGATATCATCGGTTATTACGTACCGAATGCGGTGGCCGGCGAAGGGGCCGGCATAGATAATATCTCGATAATCATTTTCACACTTCTTCTCGGCGGAATGGTGGGGATAACCTCCAGGATGGGCGGCATGAGGGGGATAGTGGATACCCTGACCAGGTTCGCTACAAATGCCAGGCGGGCCCAGCTTATGGTCTGGGTAATGGGGATAGTTATATTCTTCGATGATTACACCAACACCCTGATAGTGGGAAATTCAACCCGCCCTCTCACCGACAGGCTGAAGATATCCAGAGAGAAACTTTCGTATATAGTCGATTCCACGGCGGCGCCGATCACCAGCCTGGCGGTGGTCACCAGCTGGATCGGTTTCCAGATATCGCTGATCGGGCAGACCTTCGAGAGCATGGGGGTGGATAGAAACCCACTGGGAACCTTTCTCTCCTCCATACCATACAGCTTCTACCCTATCCTTGCCCTTATCTTTGTTCTGATGATCGTCCTCACCGGGAGGGATTACTCCTTCATGCACAGAGCGGAACTTCGGGCCAGAAGCACCGGCAAACTCAGCAGCGATACCGCGAGCCCCGCCTCAACCATAGATTCTGACAACCTTGATATCGCCGAAACAGCGGCCCCTTCTCTTCTTAATGGTATCATACCTATCGTGGTGGTGATTGCGGTCTCCTTCACCGGTCTGATCTGGACAGGGAGGACCGCCCTTGCCGAAGCGGGGGTGAGTTCCCCGGGGATCTTCGAAGCGATTATGGAATCGAACTCCTTTACCGCCCTTCTCTGGGGCTCCTTCTCCGGCTGTATCGCCGCGGCGGTCCTGGCGCTCTCCCGCCGGATGCTATCACTGAGAGAGACCATGGATGCCCTGGTAAACGGTATAAAATCAATGATGCCGGCTATGCTTATTCTGGTACTGGCCTGGTCCATAGGGATGATCTGCTCGGAGCTTCATACCGCAGATTACCTGGTTCATACCCTGTCCGAGACCCTCTCTTTCAGGTTTCTTCCGGTACTGGTCTTCCTTCTGGCGATGGGTATCTCCTTCTCCACAGGGACATCCTGGGGTACCCTGTCCATACTTACCCCCATCGTAATCCCCCTTGTCTTTGGCACCGCAGCGGCGGCAGGTATTTCCGGCTCCGGGTTCAATCCGGTCCTGTTCGCTTCCATCGCCGCCATACTCTCCGGGGCGGTCTTCGGAGATCACTGCTCCCCCATCTCGGACACCACTATCATGTCTTCGATGGCCTCAGGGGCGGATCATGTTGACCATGTCAGAACACAGCTCCCGTACGCACTTACTGTCGGAATGGTATCCATACTCTCCGGGTACCTGCTGACCGCCACCGGCGCGAATCCTCTGGTTTCTCTCCTGGTTTCACTTGCCCTTCTGATGGCAGCTGTCATGATATTCGGAAAACATTCAGATTCTGCCCTTAAATAATATAATCTGCCATTGGAAAATCCCGAAATCTGTGATAAAATATTATTGGGGAGTGATTCTTTGATGACCAATCAAACCAGATAATATAATCGGGGAGAGATCATGAAAAGGCCTTTTCTTGAACAGGCTTTTTTCCTGACATTTTATTGCTCGTTGCAGGGTATGTTCCGCCAGGATAAGCACCGGGGCAAACAGCTCCGTCGGCGGGCTGGCCCTTCTGTTCTGATATGGAAGAAAGGGGATTAACCATGAAACCAGATAGAATAACCCGGTTGATAAAAGGAGTTTTTATATTGCTGCTTTTGGTCACCGGCTGCTCCGAAGAGCGGATAACCGGCACCGGGGATGATGGTGATAACGATTCTCCGGCGACCCTGGAGAGGAGAGTCTCCAGAAATAACCGGTTCGCCATTGACCTCTACCGTCAGCTTGCCCTTTCCGAAGATTCGAACTTCATTTTCTGCCCTCACAGCATTTCCACTATTTTCGGTATGGCCTATGCCGGCGCCAGGGGCGGCACAGAAAGGCAGATTGCCGATGTTCTCGGATTCAATTACCCGCCGCAGGGGTTTCACAGCGAATTGAGCCATCTGAACAGTCTTATTGAGAACAGGGCGGGGACCGAAATAGATATAAACAACGGATGCTGGATAGATAACGACTACTATTACCAGCAGGAATACCTGGATACTATTTCAGCATGCTACCAGGCAGAAGTGGACAGTGTCGATTTCACCGGACACCCTGAAGAGGCCCGCCTTCTGATTAACGACTGGGCCCACGATAACTGCGGAATATCGAATCTGTTCCCCCCCGGGAGTATCGATGCACTCACCTTTATGGTCCTGGTCAACACCATGAAGCTGTCCGCCTCCTGGGCTGATCAGTTCGATCCGGATTTTACCTACAGCGACATATTCACCAGGCTTGGCGGCTCAACTATCAACGTCGACTACATGTGCGGGGAATCAAATAAATCATTCTTTTCCGGTACAGGTTTCCAGGCACTGGAATTGCCTTTTGAAGAACAGAATATTTCGATGGTCCTTATTCTTCCGGACCCTGGCAATTTTAATCAGTTCGAGACGGAGCTCAGCCCGGTGGCAATAGATACCATATTCGCCAATATGCAGGTGAATTGGGTCCGTATGGATATACCAAAGTTCATTATATGGTCGGAATACAGTCTGATAGGTACCATGAAAGATATGGGCTTAACCCTGCCCTTCTCGCAGGGAGCCAACTTCTCAGGCATAGATGGTGTGGATGATGGCACCCCATGGGTAAATGCCCTGGTTCACAAGTCTGAAATATGGGTGGATGAATACGGCGTTGAAGCCTCGGCGGCGACAGGTATGGGGTTAACTATAGGAGAATCCGCCTGCTTTCGAGCTAACCGTCCATTTATATTCCTGATTAGAGATATGGAAACGGGAGCTATCCTGTTCATGGGCAGAGTGGTCTATCCATTCCACTTCGGCGGTTCCCGTCAATATTGATCTGAGCCTGCCGCGTGCCATTGGTCCCGCTTACAGCCGCATCCAGAGAACAGGCCGCCATTACCTTTGACCATAAACCGTTATCTGTGGTATAATCAGGGAAATACGGAAGGCCCCTGCATGCCATGAGAAGATACATCATTACTTTCACGCTGCTGATCACTCTCGCCGGCGCTCGCGCCAAAGCCCAGGAGCCACTGATAGAGGCCGAGAACTTTACTGACTTTCATGATATCAAGGGCGAGCCGATCGAGTCGAATGTCCTGGAGGGGAAGGGGTTTCTCTCCGGGCTGGATGCCCCGGGGGAGTGGACCTCATACCGGTTCAACTCGGAAACCGCCGGCACCCGGAGAGTCTCATTAAAACTGCAGGGAGCCGAAGATGTTCTCTTCCTGCTGGAGATTTCAATAACAGATCCGGAGGGAGGAGAGAGCCAAACGGTCAGCTTCGAATATACCGGCGCCGGTTTCAGCTGAGGTACCGGTTACCAGGTTGTCACCGGGGATGTGGCCGTGGAAACTCAGCGGAGAATCTATGACATTGAGCTTTCAACGCTGTCGATCGGCAGGATATATTTAGACTGGATATATCTTCCCTTTATCTCTGAAAGCGAGGAGAGCTCCTGGAGCAGAATAAAGGCGAAATACAGGGAGTAGAAATGAAATACAGGTTAATGCTTTTCGCGTTACTATTGATATATACATGTAATGCTTACGCTGCGGATGTATCGATACAGGCCGAGAACTTTATTAATTACAACAACATAAGTGGCCTGAATATTCAGGAATCGGGCAACCTGTTGTTCGGCCTCGACGTTGCCGGAGAATGGACCGGGTATAACTACTCAATAAGTTCATTCGGCACCAGGTCGGCAGTCATGTATGCACGGGGCACTGACGGAATAAACTACCACCTGCGGCTGACTCTTACTCCCACGGGGGGCGGGGAGCAGGTAACAGTGGACTTTCAGTTCACCGGAAGCGGCTGCGGCTGAGGCGACCCGCCGATCTGGGTCGCCGGGAGCGGCCCTGTAGAGACCCACAGCAGCGAATACTACGCCAGGTTAGAGGCTCTGGTGAGCAGTCCGTCGCTGGAAGTCGATTTCATAAACCTGCCGATGGAAACTGACACGGACAGCCGTTCATGGGGCGCGGTCAAGAGCATATTCAGTGATGTGCAGCCTTAGAATTCAACCACAGAATAGAAGCTGTATATATCACTAACCGAACTCATCCTCTCCCCGGCAGAGTCATCAGCCATATCTATTCTCTGGTACTGCATCTCAGCTGCAGCCCTGCCCCCGAATGAATATCTGAGGGTGGCGGTATAGATATCTCTGTTCTCATCAAAGGGATCCAGTACTCCCTCATCCCATTTCCCCCAGTCCATATACCCTGCGCCTGCTTCCAGCCCGCCACTGAAGAGAAGATTGATATTTACACCGGAGAAGGAGATTTTCTCCTCATTTCCCCCCCCGCCGCCTGACAGCGCGTGGAATGATGCCGGAGGATCTATTTCGCCGAGCCTCTTGTAAAATAGAGAGATGGAAAGTTCATCAAATCTGCTGGAATACCTCTTCAGTGAAAAACGGTAATCTGCCGAGACCCGGATACCTTTCATTCCCGGCTGATAGGAGAGCGCCATGAAAGGCACATTCATATCCTCCTCAAGGTACAGGTAATCTAACCTGGCATTGAGATTATGG
>WJIX01000223.1 GCA_014730075.1 bacterium
AAACTGGGGGCGGTGGATGTAAATATCCGGTTATTAAGCCAGAAGGCATTATCTTCCTGAATGTCGACCAGCTCACATTCGGTCCCATTTTCCCTGAAAATATCTACGATCTTACTCTCGGCTGCAGGCGGTTTCCCCTCCCTCTCCGGGATATGAAAAACCGCGTTACCTGACAGGTGCCCGGGAAGACTCTCCGGAAGGACCATATCAGAACTCTCCCGCCAGAATTCTGCTGAGAACAGATACCCCTCGATATTGTTCATCCTGTAGCCGGCGCTGGTGCACTCTCCCCCCCTCTCCAGCTTATTGATGATATCCTCCCTGGTCATTACCGCCTTCTTGAATATGGCATACTGCCCGGCAACATTCGCCCTGAGAGACTGCATCAGCTGCTTCCGCCATTCCGTAATCGGCTTAACCAGAAAGAGCGAACTGATATCCGGGCGCTTAGAGGCAACCCTGCATGCCGGAACCGCTCCCCACCTTATACCCAGAATGCCGATACTATCTACCCCTTCTCCCCTGATCAGGTCACAGGCATCGTTGATATCTCTGAGTATGCCCTGTCCAGACAGGTCCTCGCTTCTGCCGCTGCTGTTGGCGTAACCGAAATAGTCGAAGATAAGCACGGTAATGCCCTTTTGTGCCAGAGTCCTGCCCATGTTGGCAAATACCCTCTCGCACCAGAACTTCTCCTCAAAAAGAGAATCACAGACCACCAGCCCCCTGCGGGGGAGGTGATTTCCGCTATCCTGCCCCTCCGGCCGGTACAGCACACCGAAGAGTGGATCGGAATCTGTGCGGAAGAAGAAAGGTTTCTCAGTGAACATATCTATCTGCCTTTGCCGGTCAATTTTCCGGCATATTCTCGCCTGCTGGGGATAACATGCCGCACTCCGGCCCTGCTCCCCGCCAAATATATTTAATTAGCAAAATAAATACCACAAAGACAGTTTCTAGCTCTCTCTTTTCACCTCTCGTGCCGGAACCCCAACAACCACGCTGTTATCGGGAACATCGCTCAGTACTACCGCGTTCGCCCCCACGGTTACATTATCCCCTACCCTGACCTTGCCTATTATCTTGGCTCCGGCCCCTATGAATATATTGCTGCCCAGCTCCGGAACCTCCACCGGGAATCCGTTTCGGGAAGCTCCCAGAACCACTCCGCTCTCCAGCACTACATTTTTTCCCCCGGTAACCGCGCCGTTTATCACCACACCCACCGGGTGCATCAATACGAACCCTTCTCCGAACGATACTCCTCTTCCGATCACGCAGGAATTGAGAGTTTTGTTGACCTTCAGGATAACGGCCCCGACAATACCCAGCCTGATCCTCCGGAAGAAGCGGGCCATCCGGTACATTATCATGGCCGATGTTCCGTCCGAGAAGAATACCCTTAGCATATCCTTCCAGGAGGAGCTTTCGTAATAGCAGAACGCCTTATATCTGAGGTCTTCCAGAATCAAAGATAACTCTTCTTATCCGGCGCCGGGGGCGCCTTTCAGGTTATAACGCCGGTTTGAATTCTAACTGAATCTCCCGTTAAGGTCAAGCGGTCTGGAGCAGGCAGGAGGGGTAATGTTATTATGCTAGAGTTTCCTGTTTACCCGGGCCCCCGGTTTCCGGCGGGAATTCTTGACTGCCCTTTCATTCAATTTCCCTGTTTCCTGGTAAGGGGTATATTTATATATTAGATAATATCTGTAACTAATCTGCCCCTTGTGTGTACTATATAATAATGAATCTGAAACTGTGAGAAATTTCGAAAGAGAGACTGAAAATGAGCAGAGGAAAATCACTGATCACCGCCGGGATTATCATAATTGCCGGTATAATACTCAGCGCTGTCCTTACCAGCCAGAAGGAACCGGTGGGCCGCAGGTCCAGGCCGGGAAATGTACCGGAGACAAGGACCATCATATCAGAGAAGAGCGACATCAGGGCCACCGTTACTCTCTCCGGGCCCCTCACCGCCCTGGACAGGATAGATGTATACGCGGAGGTCAGCGGAGTGCTCCAGCCAACCGGGAAACGCTTCAAGCCGGGAAACAGTTTTGAAAAGGGAGAGACGCTGGTGCTTATAGACGACAGCGTTTACAGAAACAACCTTCTTGCCCAGAAGAGCAGTCTGCTGAACCAGCTGACAGTTCTTCTGCCCGATCTATCGATAGATTTTCCTCCCAGCGCCGATAAATGGAAATCGTACCTGAAGAGTTTCCGGCTGGAGAAGCCCCTTCCCCCCCTCCCTGAGGCGGGAAGCGAGAAGGAGCGCTATTATATCGCCTCTCACAATATCTACAATCTTTACTACACCATTAAGAGCATGGAATCGACACTGGCCAAGTACAGGATCAGGGCTCCGTACGACGGTGTGGTCACTTCATCCAATATCAACCCGGGCACCCTGGTCAGGCAGGGCCAGAAAATGGGGGAGTTCATCAGCACCGACCAATATGAAATGCGCGGCTCCGCCGACCCTGAAGTGGCTGAGCTTCTGTCAGTGGGGATGCCCGCGGAAATGACCTGTTATGACCTTCCAGGCAATTTCCGGGGTACCATCAGCAGGATAAACAGCGTTATCGACAGGAATACCCAGACAGTGGAAGTATTTATTACCACCGGGGACAGCCGGCTCCGGGAGGGGCTGTATATGAACGCTTCCATACAGAGCAGGATTCTCGAAGATGTAACAGTGGTTCCCGGAAAGGCGATGGCCGGAATGGGGCAGGTATGGATCCTTAACGATTCCACCCTGCACAGGGCGGACGTGAAAGTAATAGCCGTTCAGGAGGAAGAGGTGATAATCAGGGGGCTTGATGAAGGCACCATGATTGTAACGGAACCCCCTGCCAAGGCTTATGAGGGGATGACTTTGAAACAGCGTTCATCCGGAGAGAAGGGAGAGCCTGGAACAGGCCCGGAATCGGGAAAGGGCAGACCGGGAGAGAATCCAGAAAAGAAGAAATCCGGTTAAAAGGGAAAGAGAGAAGACGTGAAGAATATCCTGAAACCTTTTATACAATATCCCATCCTGGGAAACGTTCTGATAGTTGCCATCCTGCTGTTCGGTTATGTCGGATTTACCAGCCTTAATACCACCTTCTTCCCTCCCCAGCCCAGCAGGACAATAATGATCAACGCCAGTTATCCGGGGGCCTCTCCCGAGGAAATGGAAGAGGGAATAGTCACCAAGATAGAGGATAACCTCAAGGGCATCTCCGGGATCGAGCGTACCACCTCGGTATCAAGTGAAAACTACTGTTCGATAAGGATCAGGGTCCTTACCGATTACGATACCAATATCGTCCTTCAGGATGTCAAGGATGCGGTCAACCAGATCAGCTCATTCCCCGTCGGTATGGACCGGATATCAATCTACCGGCGGGAACCTTTCACCTTTGCCATCGACCTGATGGTGATCGGGGATGTCGATCTGAAAACGCTCAAATGGCACGGCCGCCAGATCGAGAGAGACCTGCTGGCAATAGAGGGAATATCCAAGGTCTCTCTTTCCGGGTTCCCCTCAGAGGAAATAGAGATAGCGGTAAGCGAGGAGGCGCTGAGAGCTTACGGGCTGACCTTCAGCGAGATCCTGACCGCGGTAAGAA
>WJIX01000224.1 GCA_014730075.1 bacterium
ACCCGGAACTGCTCGTCATCCAGGCGGGCCAGGATATCTCCTTTTCGTACAAAATCTCCCTCTTCCACCTTGAGCTCTTCAACCACTCCATGCACCTTGGCTACTACTTCTGTTTCCTCCTCCGCCTCTATGGTTGCCGTGCCGGTGAAATAGGTGGATATGTCGCCAGAGCTTACCAGTGATATCTCTACCGGAATGGATGATTTCTTCTTATCCCCTCCCTGCTTATTATTACCACCCCCGCAGCCGGCGAAAATAAATAGAAATACAGATACAGAAATTAAAGCCGTTAGAAACCATCTCTTCATACTGACTCTCCTTTTGCTGTTGTTTTTTTTACTACGGAGCTGGAACGGTTTATGTTGCAGGAAAGACCGATATAAATCGGTCAGGCAGGGACAAATTTTTCTGGGCATACCGATTTTGAACTGCTAAGATATCTTACCGTCGTATCAGGCCATTAACGCCGAGCGGAGGAATACCATTTTAAGAAGGACCGGTCTATTTCTTGGCCCCGTATTATTCGCGCTGATACTTATCCTGCCTGCTCCCGATGAGATGAGCCCGGAGGCCAAAATGACTGCCGCGGTGGCGGTCCTCATGGGGGTATGGTGGATCACCGAGGCAATACCTATCGCGGTAACCGCGCTCCTTCCGGTAGCCCTGTTTCCCGTTCTGGGGATTACATCTTCACAGGAGGCGGCATCCGCCTATGCCAACCACCTTATATTTCTATTCATGGGCGGATTCATCATAGCCCTGGCTATGCAGAAGTGGAACCTCCACAGAAGAGTAGCCCTGAGGATAATCGAACTGGTGGGGACCAGCCCGCTCAGGATAATACTTGGATTCATGATAGCCACCGCCTTTCTCTCAATGTGGGTTTCCAATACCGCTACCACCATAATGATGGTACCGATAGGAATGGCGGTGATCGGTTATTTCTGCGACCAATACTCCGGAAGCAGCGATCCCAATTTCGCCCTGTCGCTGATGCTGGGAATCGCCTACTCCGCATCGGTGGGAGGGATAGGCACCCTTATTGGCACCCCCCCTAACCTGGTGCTGGCCAATACCATGGAGAAAATGTATGATAAAACCATCGGATTTGCCGAGTGGTTTGCCATAGGTTTTCCGCTGGTGGTGATCATGATACCGATCATCTGGTTCTGGCTGACCAGGGTGATATATCCGCCCCGCAAGCTGGACCGCCAGACCTCCGTAATAGAGGATGAAATGACCAGACTGGGGCCTCCCTCCAGGGGAGAGAAGATTATCCTGGCGGTGTTTATCCTCACCGCCCTTTGCTGGATCTTCAGGCAGACCAAGGTCATAGGGGGACTGGTAATTCCCGGGCTGGACCGTATCATCCCGAATATTTCCGATTCTGCGATTGCAGTCTTTTTCGCGTCCATAATATTCCTTATCCCGGTCAGGTTCGACCGGCTAGAATTTGTGATGGACTGGGAGCATGCCCGGAAGCTGCCCTGGGGAATCCTGCTTCTATTCGGTGGGGGGCTATCCCTGGCCAGTGGATTCAGAATTTCAGGGCTGGCCAGGTGGATCGGTACCAGGGTCAGGATCTTCGCGGATACACCGGAGATAGTCCTGATAGGGATCGTAATAGTAATTATTATATTCCTGACCGAGATGACATCCAATACAGCCACTACCGCAATGGTTCTCCCGATACTGGGATCGGTGGCGGTGGGGCTGGGAAAGGAACCCATGATCCTGCTGGCACCTGCCGCAATTGCCGCTTCCTGCGCCTACATGCTCCCGGTAGCCACTCCCCCCAACGCGATCATCTTCGGGAGCGGCTGTGTAAAGATACCGCAGATGTCAAGGGCGGGATTCTTTCTGAATCTGATCTCGATAGTGGTGATAATCCTGCTTACCTATTTCTACGTGATACCGGTGATGATCAGGTAGCCGGGATTATTCAGATCAGTACTTCCCGGTATTCTGGTTGTCGTGCCGGAAGGTTGGCCAGGGCGTTGATGCATAACCGCTGCTGGAGCTTTCCACCGCGTATATATTGCCGGTATAGATGTAGTTTGAATCACTGCTCACTGTTCCGATATAGATGGTTCCGTCATAATCTATCACCGGAGAGGACCAGTTGATACCATACTCGAGCTGGACCTTCCAGCTCAATGTCCCGCCCGGGTTGACGCAGTAGAGGCAGCCGGTCTCTCCACCGAAATATATCAGGCCGTCAGAACCTACCGAAGGGGTGGAATAGATATCATCGGGGGTCATATGTACGCTCTCCACCGGATACTCCCAGAGAATAGTCCCGGAGGGGGATACCGATATCAGGGCTGCATCTTCAGATCCAGATTTGGTTGCTATATAGATATCTCCACCCGGGCTGATCACGGGTGAAGCCCTGACGAAACGGAAGCCGGGTATCTCGATCCTCCACTTCCTGGTCCCGTCAGCCCTGAAGGCATACAGGAACGAACCCTCATAGCTCTCGGAGGGAATGTAGACCACACCCTGTTCATCTATGGCCGGAGCGGCGAATGACATTTCACTGGCGATCTGGAACCCGGTCCTCCATTTCGGGCTCCCGTCGGGGTTTACGGCGTAGATACTGTCCTGCCCGATCACAACATATATGGTCCCATCCGCCCCCACCGAAGGGGAAGCCCTGCATTCCTTGTGGAACCTCCCCCTGAAATGCCAGCGGAGAGCTCCGCTGGCTGGATTCAGGGCGTACAGCCCGTCGGCGGGAACCAGCACCGAACCGTCCACCGCAATGGCGGGATTGCGCTGTCCTACCTCCGGCTTGTAATGTGTCGACTCCCAGTCATTGAATGACCAGAGAAGGGCGCCGGAGGAGTTGAACGCGTAACAGGTATTGGTGGAATCCTGAACAAATACCCGCCCGGCCATCCCTATTACCGGGGAGAATATATATCCGGGGAGGGGATAGCTCCATTTCACCAGCCCATCTTCGTCAATGGCATAAAACCTGTTTTCGGGGTTAACTCCCGGAGGTCTGGGATTGAGGAATATCCCGGTCCCGAAGTACATGGTTCTGTCGTAACCTATCGCCAGGGTGGAGTAGTAAACCGCCTTGTTAACCGGAAGGACCCACTTGACAGCTTTCCGGCACCGGGCAGTGAGGGAACAGCTCCCCGTCATTACCAGGAGGCTGTCCGCTGGCGCCGGTGCCGAATCGATGGAAACGCACAGTTCAGAGAACCCGGACTGAAGAGAATAACTGTATTGGACTGTATCCCCGGGAAAGTGGTTATGTACTCCCGGATCCGGGGATCCATAGATGCCTGGGTCCACGGTTACGGTCAATTTGAGAAAGTTGAAATTTTCTCCATCCTCCGGCTCCTCCGGTTTTTCCTGGCAGGAGCAGAGAAGAACAGCAGCCAGGATCAACGAAGATGCCGCTCTTTTCATCTTTATCCCCTCCTTAATCTCCTGTACAGATAGAATCCCAGGAATATCAGGGCGAAGCATAGATACCCGAAGGCAAATTCGCCCCCGGCATTCCAGCCGATTACGCTGACTGTATCGTTGCCGGTAAAGCTGAAAGTGTGCATGACCCCGAAAAAGGCCAACAGCATTCCGGCGCAGGACCAGATAACCGCCTTTATGAAATCCTTCTCTATCAGGAACACACTCACCGCCGCCAGGATCATGGAGGAGAATATAAATCCTTTCTCGAGAGCGAACATCCCCATTATTCCATTTATCGGTATTCCGGCGGCGGCCTGACTGGCCAGGTCAGTACCCACTCCCTGGTAAGCCTGTTTCAGGATATTAACTCCCCAGGCGGCGAAGGCGGGAAAGAGTCCCACCACCACGGCGGGGGCGTGCTCTTTCGGTGTGGCCTGAAACGCCTGGGCTGCTATCATGATACCTATCCAGAAAACAATCGCTATCCCGGCTTCCATCGGGACTACCGAATTAATCAGCCTCACCGCTCCGGTCATGGTTATCAGAACGAAGAAAATTCCGTTAAGCAGAGAATATCCTGTCCTGGCACCCAGGCCCTTCCATCCGGGGTGCCCGATATATATGGTAGTTGGAAAACATGACCCGAAAAACGATGCCAGCAGGGAGCCAATTCCGTTAACGGCCAGGGAGGGTTTTGTCTCATACCTGTCGCCGGCAGCCTCAGCGCTCTCGAGGTTCTGTATAGAGCCGAAAACGTTGAACAGTGCCATTGGAATGATTATGGAGAGGTATCTGAAAAAGTATCCGCTCCTGATTATTTCGAAGAGACTGCCCCCGGAGAACCTTGGAGCGATAAACCCGGCTTCCGAAAATGCCTCTTTCACTCCCCCGGGGTCCATCAGACCGAACAGCCAGGCAAGAACCGTCCCGGCTGCCAGGGCTACCATACCGCCTGGAAGCCCCAGGGGGAATCTGACCCCGGAAAAATACTGGATAAGGATGATTGCCAGCGGGAGCATCGCTATCAGCGGCTGGTCGAAAGTCTGCAGGGCAAAATCCATGGATATGAAGGTGATTGCGATTCCCGCCAGGGTTGAAAGAAGTGCCGCCCGGGGTGTTATCCTCCTCAGGGTATCCATGAAGAATGCCGATCCGAACTCTATTACACCACTCAGGAAACAGGCCAGCAGACCGGCCTTCCAGGCGGTCTGATAACTTCCTGTCTCCCGGTAGACCGGACCCATTATGAAAATCAGATAGGCGAAAAGGCTGACCGTATTTATCCCGTAGGGGAGGGCGGTAACGTCATCCCTTCTTTCCCGCCTGGCCAGTTTGCGGGCCTGCCAGGAATAGAACAGATTCCCCACGATGAGAGAGAGGGCTGCTCCGGGCAGTATCCTGGTCAGCACGAAGCTGGGCGGTATACCCGCTATTACCGGACAGAGTGATATGATAAGCAGAAACTGGATCAGGTTGTCGATGGCCAGGCCGAAGAACCCGTCGATATCCTTTTTTACCATCCAGGGATATGAATTGCCGCTGTTCATTCCTTCTCCTCGCAGATCTAACCTGAGGGGCCGCGCCGGGCTGCGGTATTGCCCCTGTGCCGGCCGGCGGGGATAAATAGATCCCGCCGGCAGGCCGGTATATGGAATCTCTCTATCTCTGTTGACTGATTCTACACTTTCCCGTACTGTTATTACAATGATAAGTTACTATTAATGAAATTTCTGAGCGGGGAGGTAACCGGACATGATGTCATCGAGAGAATCCGGGATCGCTCTATTGACCCTCTTCCTGCTGGCTTCAGTTATACCCGCCTGCGAGGAGAGCAATGAAGATCTGCCCTCAGCGGGGCAAACCTATCTGAGCACATACAGCGGCAACAACCAGCGGGAGAGGACCGGAGCGTCGCTTCCGGACCCCCTGGTGGTCAAGGCCGCGGGAATCAACGGGAATGCCCGGCAGGGCGTAGTCGTACATTTTTCGACTGCCGATTCAGCCGCTTCAGTTGATCCGGCACAGGGGATCACCGACAGCAGGGGGCTGGCATCCTGCTGGTTCACCCTGGGGGCCAAGTCCGGAGAGCAGCATGTGGGGGCCAGCTGCGATAACGACAGCGTCTCCTTCACTGCCATCGCAGACCTCCCGGGGTGCACGGAGGAATCGCTGGAACCGGCCGAAGACTGGACTGAGGGGAATATCTATATTACCACCACCAGCTCCGCCCTGATCAGGCCTGGAAAGAGCTCGGTGCTTATAGAGTTCGACCCGGTAGCAGAAGATGCCGTAAGGGTTCTGGATACAGAGGAGGAGCTGATCGATGTTGCCTTCTCCCCGAGGGGAGAACTATTCGTTACCTCCGATGATTGTATTTTCAAAGTAAACCCCCAGACAGAGCAACTGGAGAGCTACATGAACTTTCCCGGTCTGATGGAACTTGAGATGGCAGGAAATCCCGGCGGGGTCCTGCTCTGTATAAACAGCGATATAATGTTTACGGTATCCTGCCCCTCGGAAGAACTTGGAGATATAGCGCTTCCGGCAGGAACGGTAAGGTATGAGAACCTGGCACTGGACATGCGGAGCAGAGATGCCTTCTACATGCATGCCAGTCCGACCTGGGCCGAAATAAGAAAGATGACGTGGGACGGCAGGAGGATAGACAATACCGGATTTGAGACCCTGGAGGGATTCCCCCTGGCCGATGCCCTGCCCCGGGGAATGGCTGTCGATTCCACCGGCGCGGTATATATCTGTATCGACGGCAACGGCACCCAGAGAGAGATAAGAAGTTATGACCCGGAGACCGGCATGGTAAGCAATCACTTCGATTTCTATGATTATTACGGCGGGAATAATACCAACGCGGGCAGGTGGGGAGACCTGACTATCAGCGGGGGAATAATATATATCATAGACAGGAGGAATGACAGGATAGCATATATCTCGCTGGAAGGGGACTACATCAAGGATTTCGATTCCCCCGAATTTTCTTTACCTGGAATTGAAAATGAAAGATATGGGATAGCTTCTATTCGTTGAAACTCGCTATCGCTTCATCCTCACTATCGTATACATCGAAAATTACGTTCAGGCGGGTAACCTGCAGTATACCCAGAATTCTGTCGTTAGGCTCGCAGAGCTTAACGATTCCGCCCTCTTTGGCCAGACTCGAACGGGCGGAGACCAGTATACCCAGGCCGGTACTTGATATCCATTTTACCTTGGATAGATTTATAACTATATCCAGCTTGTCCTTGGAGGCAAGGTCCTTCACAATATCGACCAGTTCAAGATTCTTCTGTCCTCCGTGCATCTCACCGGAAAGCTTTAGAACTGTTATTCCGGCTTTCTCTTTTATTTTAATCTTCATAGTTAATCTCCCTCAGCAGCACCGATTAATTCTTTATTTCCTCAATAGCTTCTTCAACACTGTCATATTCTTCGAAGACGGCAGGAATGAGTCCGCAGGTTTTCAGCACTACCCTGGCCCTGTCGGAGATTCCCACCATGGCAATCAGGCCGTCCTCTCTCTTGACCGAAGCATAAGTAGCTATCAGAACACCCGCCCCAAGGGAATTGATCCAGCTTACACCTTTCATGTCGAGAACTGAGAACTTCTTGCCCTCACTCAGAGCCTCCTTGAGCATCTCCTGAAGCTTCTGAGAGGCGGGCCCGCCGTCCAGCTGTCCATCAAGCTTGAAAACCAGGACATCGTTCTGTTCCCGTTTTTCTATTTTAAGCATTTAGACTCCTCTCTATATTACTATATCCTGCACTTCTCAAAATACTATTTACCCTGATATTATACAAATACATTTTTATTTACATTCCAGATTACATTCAGGTCTCGCCTGTTGTCAAGAAAGATGATTCAATCAAGCCGGACATTACGGTCCCCGGAAATCACGCTCCCCAGCCTTACCGGGCTCCAGCGGAGGTGCTCCAGTCCACTCAGCCTTTCCTCATCCTCCTCATTTATGATGAATACCATCCCTATCCCCATGTTGAACACCCTGAACATCTCATCCCGCGATACCTGCCCCTTATCCTGAAGAAACCGGAAAATAGCGGGGATATCCCAGGCGGCGGGGTCAATCTCAACTGACTTTCCCTCCGGCAGTACCCTGGGGATATTATCCAGAAAACCCCCTCCGGTTATATGAACCAGGCCATTTATCTCCATTACCCCGAGAATTTCCTCTATTTCGGGGAGATAACTCCGGTGTACCGCCAGAAGCGCCTCGGCCACGGTCATCCCGCTCTCCGGTATCGGCTCGTCAACTCCCATAGCCAGATCCTCGAATATTACCTTCCTGGCCAGGGAGTAGCCGTTGGTATGAAGGCCGCTGGAAGGGAACCCCCATACCGCATCACCCTCTGCGATCCTGCTTCCATCTATTATCTCAGATTTTTCCACAATACCGACGATTGTCCCCGAAAGGTCGTACTCCCCTTCCGAATAGAACCCGGGCATCTCGGCGGTTTCTCCCCCTATCAGAGCGCAGCCGTTCTTCTCGCAGCCGGCCGCGAATCCGGATATAATCTGCTCAACCACTTCCGGGTCGAGCTTTCCCGTACCAAGATAATCGAGGAAGAAAAGCGGCCTGGCCCCCTGGACCAGTATATCGTTCACGCAGTGGTTAACCAGGTCCTCCCCCACGGTATCATGCCTGCCGCAGCGGAATGCCACCTTCAGCTTGGTTCCCACGCCGTCCACGCTGGAAACCAGCACCGGCTCGCGGTAACCATCCGGTACCCTGAACAGCCCTCCGAAGCTACCGGTCTCGGATAGCACCTGCCGGTTCCAGGTTTTCCTGATCAAACTGCCGGCCCTCTTCATTGCCCTGCCGGCTGCATCGATATCAACACCGGATTCTCTGTATTTGGAATTCATCCTCAAATCTCCATTCTGGTCAGCTATCAGATTACAGTCTGTCAGCAATATTATAATAGTTAAACGTCAGGATTCCAGAACCAATTTCAGAGGGATGAAATCAGGGCAGAGCAAAGTAGATCTTTTAATATTTCGTGGTTTATCAGACCTGAATGGTTTCCTTCAGAGAATCGTAAATTCCGGGAGTGGCATTGGAGCCGATTATCCCGTCGAATTCTCCTCCCCTGTACAATTCCAGTACCAGGTCGGCGACTTCCGCGTGGAACTGGCTTCCCCGGTACTTGCGAAGTTCATTGATCACCACTTCGGGTGACAGGGCGTCGCGGTAGGGCCGGTTTGAAGTCATGGCATCGAAGGCATCCACCACATTCAGAATATGCGCTCCCAGCGGTATCTTATCATTTTTCAGCCCCCTGGGATACCCGGTACCGTCCGGCCTCTCATGATGGCACCTGATAATTTCAGCCGCTTCCTTGAGGAATTTCAACCTTTCTACGATATCAGCCCCCACATCGGGGTGGGCCTTCAGTGATATCCACTCCTCGTCAGTCAGCGGTTCTACCTTCTGCAGTACTGTGTTGCTTACCGCTATCTTGCCCACATCATGGAGAAGGGAGGCGTACTCCAGGGTCTCTATCTCCTTGGAGGACATCCCAATCGCCTTGGCTACCTTAGTTGCATATTGAGAGACTCTGTAAGAATGGCCATGGGTGAAAGCATCGGAGGCATCAATCGCTGATGTCAGTGCGGCCACAGTCTCAATATTCTTCTCTCTCATATCCAGGTAGAGCTGGAATGAATACCGGGCCAGGAAGAGGGGTATGATGAAAAGGGCTATGGTCCATCCACCCGCCTTGGAATAGAGCAGGGCGATGATCGCCCCCATGGGAAGAAAGGCGAATATGTGGAAGAAATACCACATGTAATTCTGCATCCATACGTGGTAAGGATTACGGCCGCTGTCGAAAGCGATGATCAGCGAGAGCGACCAGGTATTTACCAGGTAATACACAATCCCCGCGGCAAGAAGGGGGATCAGGAACATGGGAGAACCTAAATCCGCGAAATCTCCGAACATCCTGTATGTGAGCCCCGCCGCACCCACGGTTACCGCCAGAAGGGGGACGTTGAAGAGGAGTTTCCGGATAGGCCGGCGCTGGAGTATCCCCTCGGTGAAGATGCTGGAGATAGCTTCCACCACCACCATCACCGCCGGGCCGAACAGCACGATACCGGCAAGGTCTATCGGGGAAGCAGTGGAAATGGTTGACC